>NZ_JAOQNS010000002.1:300000-573683 GCF_025961475.1 Rhodobium gokarnense
GATGGCGAACTGAGGAAGATCCGCGGCTCCAAGATCGCCATGGTCTACCAGGAGCCGATGGCGAGCCTCAATCCGGCGATGCGCATCGGCCGCCAGCTCATCGAGGTGCCGCTGGAACACGAGGACGTGTCGAAGGCCGAGGCCGAGGAGCGCGCGCTCGCCATGCTGGAGGCCGTGCGCCTGCCGGACCCCAGGCGCATCATGCGCGCCTTCCCGCACCAGATCTCCGGCGGCCAGCAACAGCGCATCGTCATCGCCATGGCGCTGCTCTCGAAGCCCTCGCTCCTCATCCTCGACGAGCCGACGACGGCGCTGGACGTGACCGTCGAGGCCGGCATCATCGAGCTGATCGCCGAACTGGCGGAAAAGTTCGGCACCTCGATCCTCTTCATTTCCCACAATCTCGGCCTCATCCTGGAGACCTGCGACAAGATCACGGTGATGTATTCCGGCGAGGCGGTCGAGGTCGGCACCTGCAAGGAGATGTTCAACAACATCCGCCACCCCTACATGCAGGGGCTCCTGCGCTCCCTGCCGCTGCCCGGCGCCAACAAGAACACACGGCCGCTGGTCGCCATTCCCGGTCAACTGCCACTGCCGACCGAGCGCCCGGACGGCTGCCGCTTCGGCCCGCGCTGCGAGCACTTCCGCCCCGGCATCTGCGACGTCGGCCCGATCCCCATGATCCCGGTGCCGGGCACCGAAGGCCACAGGAGCCGCTGCGTGCGCTTTGAGGAGATCGATTGGCAGAAGCCGCCGGAAAATGCCGTCCAGCAGGACGCGGTGGAGGCGGGCGGCCCGGTCCTCGTCGTCAGCGACCTGAAGAAGCACTACGAGGTCTCCGCCAACAAGATGTTTGGCGGCGGCGAGCAGCGCGTCGTCAAGGCGGTGGAGGAGATCGAGCTGACGGCGCTGGAGGCGGAAACGGTCGCCATCGTGGGCGAATCCGGCTGCGGCAAGTCGACCTTCGCCAAGGTGCTCCTCGGCCTTGAGACCGCGACCGACGGCTGGGTCAAGCTCGACGACCGCAACATCGGCAGTCTTGAGGTGGAGAACCGCGACGCCGGGACGCTGAGTTCGATCCAGATGGTGTTCCAGAACCCCTTCGACACGCTCAATCCCAGCCATGCCGTCGGCATGCAGATCATCCGTGTCCTGGAAAAATTCAAGGTCGGCAAAAGCCAGGCGGAACGCCGCGAGCGCATGCTGGATCTCCTCGACCTCGTCAAGCTGCCGCGCGAATTCGCCGAGCGCATGCCGCGCCAGCTCTCCGGCGGCCAGAAGCAGCGCATCGGCATCGCCCGCGCCTTCGCCGGCCGGCCCCGTGTCGTCGTCGCCGACGAGCCGGTCTCGGCCCTCGACGTCTCGGTCCAGGCCGCCGTCACCGAGCTCCTGATGGACATCCAGCGGAGCTCGCGCACGACGCTGCTCTTCATCAGCCACGACCTCTCCGTGGTGCGCTATCTCGCCGACCGGGTGGTCGTCATGTATCTGGGGCACATCATGGAGGAGGGGCTGACCGACGAGGTCTTCGCCCCGCCCTACCATCCCTATACCGAGGCGCTTCTGTCGGCCGTGCCGATCGCCGATACCGCGATCGAGAAGAAGCGCATCGTGCTGGAGGGCGAGATCCCGTCCGCCGTCAATCTGCCGTCCGGCTGTCCTTTCCAGACCCGCTGCCAGCACAAGCACCGCGTGCCCGGCAATCTCTGCGAGAGAGAAAAGCCGGCCTTGCGCGATCTCGGCGCCGGCCACCTGATCCGTTGCCACCTGCCGGACGACTTCCTGAAGACCATGGAATCCGTCATCGTCCAGGTCGACGCCGCCCAATAGGCCGCGCCGGGGCAGCGCGGAACGGCTTCAAGTTTATCGAGAACCGCTTTAGAGTGGCGTCAAATCAGGCGCCGCTCCGGCGCGAGACATCCCTCCGGTAAAGAAGTCCGCCCGACGTGACCGACGGCGCCCCATTGCCCCAGCATCTCCACTTCCCGCTCGTCCTTGCCGATCTCGGCGGCACAAATCTGCGGCTCGGCTATCTTGCCGATCCGGCCGCCGACATGCGGTTCCTGAAGAAGGTCAAGGTCGCCGACTATCCCGGCCTCGGCGCGGCGATGGCCGCCGTGCTGTCGGAATTCGGCACCCCGGTCCGTACCGCGATCATCGCCTTTGCCGGCCCGGTCGGCGGCGACGACATGCGCCTCACCAACCATCCCTGGGACATCACGCCGAAGAAGGTTGCCGGCGATGTCGGCCTCGACGAAGTCATTCTCGTAAACGATTTCGCGGCCCAGGCGCTGGCCCTCCCGGGGCTCGACGCCGGGGAACTCTCGCAGATCGGCGGCAGGGGCCCGGTGGCGCACGCGGCAAAGCTCGTGCTCGGCCCCGGAACCGGCCTCGGCGTTGCCGGTCTGGTGCCATCGCCGGGCGGCTGGGTGCCGGTCGCCGGCGAGGCGGGCCATGTGGAACTCGGTCCCGGCGATGACGATGCGGAAATCTGGCGCCACCTGGAACGCATCGAGGGGCGGGTCACCGCCGAGACCGTCATATCAGGGCCGGGGCTCCTCAGGCTCTACCGCGCCGTCTGCGCCGCCGCCGGCACAGCGCCAGTGTTCGACGCGCCGGAAAAGATCACCGCCGCAGCCAAGGACGACCCATTCGCCGCCAGGACGCTGGAATGCTTCGTTTCGGCCCTCGGACGCACCGCCGGCGACCTCGCCCTGGTGTTCCTCGCAAAGGGAGGGGTGTTCCTATCCGGCGGCATCGCCCCGCGCATCGTCCCCTGGCTGCAGGCCGGCGGGTTCCGGGCGGCCTTCGAGGCGAAGGCCCCGCACCGCGACCTGGTCGCCGCCATGCCGGTCTATGTGGTGACGACGGCCGAGCCGGCGCTCGCCGGCCTCTGTGCGCTGGCCAAGGGCACCGACCGCTTCGCCATCGACCTCTCCGCCGCCCGCTACACGGCGTGAGCGGGCGCAAAGGGCGTTGACGAGCTTCGGTTCAAAAAACCAAAGGCATTGACGGTCCCCGGCTCATATAATCCGCCATGACTTTGCCCATCGAATCCGCCCTGCCGGAGCTTCTGAAAAGCCTCAGCGAGCGGCCCGACGCCGTGCTCGTCGCGCCGCCGGGCGCGGGCAAGACGACGCGCGTGCCGCTCGCGCTCCTCGATGCCGACTGGCGCGGCGACGGCCGCATCGTTGTGCTGGAGCCGCGCCGGCTCGCCGCCCGCGCCGCCGCGCGAAGGATGGCATCCATGCTCGGCGAGGAGGTCGGCGAGAGGGTCGGCTACCGGGTCAGGATGGAGAGCCGCGTCTCGAAGCGGACCTGCATCGAGGTCGTGACCGAAGGCGTCTTCACCCGGCGTATCCTCGCCGATCCGGAACTCTCCGGCGTTGCCGCCGTCCTCTTCGACGAGTTCCACGAGCGGAGCCTCGACGGCGACACCGGCCTCGCACTGGCAATGGAGGCCCGCGAGGCGCTCAGCCCCGATCTCCGCCTCCTCGTCATGTCGGCGACCATCGACGGCGCCCGCGTCGCCGCGCTTCTCGGCGAGGCTCCCGTCATCGACTGCCCGGGCCGCAGCTTTCCCGTCGAAACCCGCTATCTCGGCCGCGATCCCTTGAAGCGCATCGAGGATGAGGCGGCTGCCGCCGTCCGCAAGGCGCTGAGGGAGGAGACCGGCTCCGTGCTCGTCTTCCTGCCCGGCCAGGGCGAGATCGAACGCACCGCCGATCGGCTCGGCGAGGCCGTGCCGGAGACCGTCGATCTCTGCCCGCTCTACGGCGCCTTGAGACCGGCCGACCAGGACCGCGCCATCCGCCCGGCCGAGGCCGGACGGCGCAAGGTGGTGCTGGCGACCGCCATCGCCGAGACCTCGCTCACCATCGAGGGTGTCCGCGTCGTCATCGACTGCGGATTGGCGAGAAAACCCGTTTATGAGCCGGCTAATGGACTGACGCGCCTGGAGACCACCCGCGTCTCCCGCGCGGCCGCCGACCAGCGCCGCGGCCGCGCGGGCCGGCTCGAGCCCGGCATCTGCTATCGCCTCTGGGAGGAGGGCCAGACGGCCGCCTTGCAGCCGTTCGACCGGCCGGAGGTCCTGGAAGCCGATCTCGCCGGCCTCGTCCTCGACCTCGCCGCCTGGGGGACCAGCGATCCGGCGAGCCTTCAGTGGCTCGATCCGCCGCCGAAGCCCGCCTGGACCGAGGCCGTGGCGCTCCTCAAGAGCCTTGATGCCCTCGACGGCGACGGCCGGCTGACCGATGCCGGCAAAGCGATCGCTGACCTGCCGCTCCATCCCCGCCTTGCGCATATGGTCGCCCGCGCGGCGGAGACCGGCGAGGCGCTATTGGCCGCCGAAATCGCCGTCCTCGTCTCCGAACGCGGCCTCGGCGGCACCGATGTGGACCTCACCGACCGCCTGCGCCGGCTGCGGTTGGAGAAGGGCAGGGCCGCGAGTGCCCGCAAGCTGGCGGAAGGCTGGGCGCGCCGGGCCGGCGGAGCACTCAGGAAGGGCGATCCGGCGGATGCCGGCCGCCTCCTGGCCATCGCCTATCCCGACCGCATCGCGCAAGCGCGTGGAGCGCACGGTCATTTCCGTCTCGCCAATGGCCGCGGCGGCCGCCTCGACGAGACGCACCCGCTGGCGGGCACTCCGTTCTTCGCCGTCGCCGAGTTGCAGGGCGCGGCCAAATCCGCGCGGATCACGCTCGCTGCGCCGCTCTCCCTCGCCGACATCGAAGCCGATTTCGCCGACCGCATCGAGACGACGGTCGACGTCGCCTTTGACCGGGGCGCCAGGGCCGTCCGCGCCAGGCGCCGCCGTCGCCTCGACAGCCTCGTCCTCGACGAGACGCCGGAGCCGAACCCCGATCCGGAGGCCGTCACGGCCGCGCTCCTTGGCGGCATCAAGGGCCTCGGCCTTGCCTGCCTGCCCTGGACGGCCAAGCTGGAACGCCTGCGCGGTCGCATCGCGTTCTTGCATGCGCGCGATCCGCAAAGCTGGCCGGATGTTTCCGACGATGCCCTGACGGGAACGCTGGATACCTGGCTCGGTCCCTTCATAGCCGGCAAGTCGGCATTGGCCGACATCTCCTCAGGCGACCTCCACGCCGCCTTCGACGTCCTTGCGCCCCGCGCCATGCTTGACCGGCTGGCGCCGGAGGAAATCTCCCTGCCGACCGGCCGCACCGCGCCCGTCGACTATGGCGCGGAAGCCGGCCCGACCCTTTCCGTCCGTCCCCAGGAGCTCTTCGGCCTCGACACGCACCCGGTGCTCGCCGGAACGCCGGTCGTCATCGAACTCCTGTCGCCGGCCGGCCGGCCGATCCAGTTGACGCGGGACCTGCCCGGCTTCTGGCGCGGCTCCTGGGCGGATGTCCGCCGCGACATGCGCGGCCGCTATCCCAAGCACCCCTGGCCGGAAGACCCGCGCACTGCTGACCCGACGACGCGCGCCAAACCGAGAAAATAGCCGCTTTACGGCCCGACAAGGTTTTTCTGATACCGGAAAGACGTCTAGGGAGCGGACGCCATGGTGCGCATCATCGTTATTCTGGTCCTTGCTTGCGTTGCGGCGCTCTATGGCCCGCGGCTCTTGCAGGATTTCGCCGACAATCCGGAGAGTTTTGCCGTCTCCGTCCCCGGCGACGAGCCGGCGCGCGAGCCCGCCCGGGCGAGCGGCGGCACCATGGTTCTGAAGGCCGACCGCAGCGGCCATTTCTTCGCCGAGCCGCGCATCAACGGCCGCCAGATCGACGCCGTCATCGACACCGGCGCGACCGCCGTCGTCCTCACCTATGAGGACGCGCGCAGCATCGGCGTGCTGCCGCCGGAATCGAAGTTCACCGTCCCGGTCAGCACCGCCAACGGCCGGACCACGACGGCCGCCACCGACCTTCGCGAGATCCGCCTCGGCTCCATCCGTGTCGGCAATGTGCGCGCCCTCGTCGCCCGCCGCGGCGAACTCTCCGTCACGCTCCTCGGCATGTCGTTCCTCAGCCGCCTGTCGCGCGCCGACATGCGCGGCGGCGAACTCGTGCTGCGCCCGTAAGCTCCGCATCCTTGCGGCTGCTGCCCTCCCGGCTGCCGTTGCGGCCGGGGCTGGAACAACTGCGCCCTTCCCCTCATTCCACCTATGTCCGGTCTAGGCAAAAGTTGGCCGATCGGCTAACACCATCCTAGATATTCTTCTATTCACATCGCGAGGCCTTTTGATGTTTCCGACCCCCAAGCCGTCGCTCCAGCCCAATACCTATGCCTTTGAATCCGAGCCGCTGGTCAAGCCGACCGGCTTTCGCGAATACGATGCGCGCTGGTGGTTCGGCCACCCCGGCTCCGACAAGCCGCCCGAGCTCAACCTGATGGGCGTCCAGGCCCTCGGCATGGGCCTCGGCACCCTGATCAAGGAGCGCGGCGTCAAGCCGGAACTGGTCACCGGCCACGACTACCGGTCCTATTCCTCGGCCATCAAGATGGCGCTGGTGAACGGCCTGATGGCGGCGGGCGTCAAGGTCCACGACATTGGCCTGGCGCTCTCGCCGATGGCCTATTTCGCCCAGTTCGCCCTCGACGTTCCGGCCGTCGCCATGGTCACCGCGTCCCACAACGACAATGGCTGGACCGGCGTCAAGATGGGCTGCGACCGCCCGCTCACCTTCGGTCCGGACGAAATGGGCCGGCTGAAGGACATCGTCCTCAACGGTGAATTCGACCTGTCCGGCGGCGGCACCTATGTCTTCGTCGAAAACTTCCCGGACAAATACACCGAGGACCTGACGTCCAGCTTCAAGCTGAAGCGGCCGATCAAGGTGGTCTGCGCCTGCGGCAACGGCACGGCCGGCGCCTTCGCGCCGCGCGTGCTGCGCGAGATCGGCGCCGAGGTCATCGAACTGGACTGCGAGCTCGACCACACCTTCCCGCGCTACAATCCGAACCCGGAGGACATGGAGATGCTCCATGCCCTGCGCGACAAGGTGCTGGAGACCGGCGCCGAGATCGGCCTCGGCTTCGACGGCGACGGCGACCGCTGCGGCGTCGTCGACAACACCGGCGAGGAAATCTTCGCCGACAAGGTCGGCGTCATGCTCGCGCGCGACCTTTCGGCCCAGCATGCCGACGCCCAGTTCGTCGTCGACGTGAAGTCGACGGGCCTGTTCATGACCGACCCGGTCCTGCAGGCAAACGGCGCCAAGACCGACTACTGGAAGACCGGCCATTCCTACATCAAGCGCCGGGTGACCGAACTCAACGCCCTCGTCGGCTTCGAGAAGTCCGGCCACTACTTCTTCAACAAGCCGATCGGCCGCGGCTATGACGACGGCCTCGTGTCGGCCATCGCCGTCCTGAAGATGCTCGACAACAACCCGGACAAGACCATGGCGGACCTGCGCAAGGCCCTGCCGCACACCTGGGGCTCGCCCACCATGTCGCCCCATTGCGACGACGAGACCAAATACGGCGTCGTCGACAAGGTCGTCGCCCGCTTCCAGGAAATGAAGGCCAACGGCGACAAGGTCGCCGGCCACGACATCCTCGACCTGGTCACGGTCAATGGCGTGCGTGTCGTCGCCGACGACGGGACCTGGGGCCTGGTGCGCGCCTCCTCCAACAAGCCGGAGCTGGTCGTCGTCGTCGAAAGCCCGGTCTCCGAGGAGCGCATGCGCGACATGTTCCACGCCGTCGACGGGGTCCTCCGCGAGAACCCGGAAGTCGGCGACTACAACCAGACCATCTGACGATAAACGCCGCGGCGACCCTGCCGCGGCCGCATCGATTTCGGACCGGCGTGCCGCCAAAGTGCGGCGCGCCGGCCGTCCTTTCCCGGAAGTTCCCGCCATGCGGACCGTCTATTCTCCCGACCACGCGCGCCACGACCCTCAGAAAGAAATCTCCGACGGCGCCCTCGTCGATGCCGTCGAAAAGCCCGCGCGGGCCGAGATCGTGAAGGCGCGTATCGAGGAGGTCGGGCTCGGGCCGCTTGAAGCGCCGACGGCCCATGACGATACGCTCATCGCCCGCGTCCACGGCGCCGACTATCTGCAGTTCCTCAAAGGCTTCTGGGCCGACTGGCAGGACGCCGGCCGCGCCGGCGAGGCCTTTCCGTTCGTCTGGCCGGTGCCGGGTCTCAGGCGCAACGCTCCGCCGCGCCACATCGACGGTCGCCTCGGCTACTACTCCTTCGATGCCGGCTCGCCGCTGACGGAAGGCACCTGGATTGCTGCGCGCAAGGGCGCCGACACGGCGCTTTCCGCCGTCGACATCGTGTCCGGTGGCGAGCGCGCCGCCTTCGCCCTCTGCCGCCCGCCCGGCCACCACGCCGCCTCCGATTTCTATGGCGGCTACTGCTTCCTCAACAACGCCGCGATCGCGGCCGAAGGGTTCCTGGCAAAGGGCGCGGAACGCGTCGCCATCCTCGACGTCGACTATCACCACGGCAATGGCACCCAGGCCATCTTCGAGGACCGCGCCGACGTCCTCTTCGTCTCGCTCCACGCCGATCCGGCCGACGAGTTCCCCTATTTCCTCGGCTATGCCGACGAGACCGGCATCGGGGCGGGCGAGGGCTGCAACATCAACATGCCGCTAGCCATCGGCACCGACTGGCTGGCCTATTCCGACGCGCTGGCAGCCGCGCTCGTGCGCATAAAATCCTCCCGCGCCGACGCCCTCGTCGTCTCCCTCGGCCTCGATACCTTCGCGAAGGACCCGATCTCGCGCTTCACCCTGGAGAGCGACGATTTCCTGAAGATGGGCGCCGCGCTCGCCGGCGCCGGCCTGCCGACGGCCTTCATCATGGAGGGCGGCTACGCCGTCGCCGAACTCGGCATCAACTGCGTCAACGTACTGACGGGGTTCGAGGACGCCGCGGGGTGAGATATCGCGATTGTACACTTCGGAGTGTGCAGCGTTCTGGATTGCCGCGTCGGCCTAACGGCCTCCTCGCAATGACACTGAAATATTTGAGGAAATCGTCATTGCGAGCGAAGCGAAGCGATCCAGGCAACGGCGGTCCGACAACGACCGGCCTACCGTTTGGACAGGGGTAATAGGCCCTGGGTCAAGCCCGTGGTGACGGCAGGGGGTGTCGCAGGCGGAAGGGCAACGGTCGTCCGACCGTGCCCCGACCGAAAAGCGTCACTCCACCGGCAACCCGAAGCGTTCGAAATCCGCCCGGAGCTCCTCCGGCGAGATGAACTGTACCGCCTGAAGCCCGACGGAGCGTGCGCCCTCCACATTGGCGGCGACGTCGTCGATGAAGAGCGCCCGCGCAGGCTCGATGCCGAAGCGCTCGATCGCCAGCTGGAAGAGGCGCGGGTCGGGCTTGCCGAGCCCTTCCTCGGCCGAGACGACGATGTCCCGGAAGAGCGAGAGGAAGGAAAACCGCGCCCTGGTCTCGGCAAAGGTGTCGCTGGAAAAATTGGTGATCGAGTAGAGCGGAACCCCGCTCCGGTGCAGCGCTTCCAGGAGTTCGACGCTTTCCGGGATCGGCCCCGGCACCATTTCCTGCCAGCGGGTCCGGAACGCGCGGATGGCCTCTTCCTGGTCCGGGAAACGCGCGATCCGCTCGGCAATCGCCACATCCCAGCTTCGCCCCAGATCCTGCTGGTAGTTCCATTCGGACGTACAGACCTCGGCAAGGAACCGGTCGACGGCCGCCTCGTCCGGCAGGATCTGCCGGAACAGCAGGCGGGGCTCGTAGGCGACGAGCACCCGGCCGATATCGAAAATGACGGCGTCGATCTTGGGTCTGGTCATGGCGAAAGTCCGGGGCGGTGCGTCGGCGAAGGGGGAAACTGGCGGCACGGATGTCCCGTTTTGGCCGGGCGATTCCGGCAAGGCAAGCGGATCGCGCAAGCATTTCGGTTTGAAATCGCGGGCCTTGTGACGCAGTATCTGAGGCGCGAGGGGCGGAACACAGGGACCAGGTGAGGATGATCCGGATCGGCGCCATGCCGCTCCTCATTGCCGCCGTCGTCGCAGTGCTGGCGGCCGGGCTGCCCGCGCGCGCCGACTGGCGCGACACCGTCAAGGTGCTGCGCATCGGCGTCGTCGTCGGTGCCAATCCGATCGAGCGCCTCAAGCAACTGGAGCCGTTCCGCCGCCGCATCAGCGTCGAGGCCGGCCTGCCGGTCGAGTTCGTTCCCGCCATCGGCTATGCGAGCCTCATCGACGCCCACGCCACCGGCCGCATCGACTACGCAATCTACAGTGCCGCCGCCTATGGCGCCGCATCGGCGCTATGCGGATGTATCGAGCCGATAGCCGCGCCCGCATCCGCCGATGGCAGCCTTTCCTATCGCGCTGTGATCGTGGTGCGCGCCGACGCGGCGACCGAGACCATCGACGACCTGAAAGGAAAGTCGCTGATCCTCGGCCGGTCCGGCGCGACGGCCGGCGATCTGGTGCCGATGGCCGAAATCGCCGCTGCCGGTATCGAACCGGCGGCGTTCTTTTCCCGCATCCGCCATGCCGACGGGCCGAAGGCCGCGATCCGCACGGTGCTGGCCGGGCTCGGCGATGCCGCCGTCGCCTGGGAGCCGGAAGGCGGAACCCGCGGGCCGCTTGCCGATCTCACGGCGTCCGGCGAAATCGCCGGGCGGGATCTGCGCGTCGTCTGGCGCTCGCGCCCGATCGCCCACGGGCCGCACGCGGTCTCCCGGCGCCTGCCGCAGCCCCTGAAGGACCGGCTGCGCTCCGCGCTCCTCCGGCTGAAGTCCCTCGACCGCACCGCCTATGACGCGGTCGAGCGCCATTTCGGCGGCGGATTTTCAGGGGTTGCCGAGGATGCCTATCTGCCGATGGTGGAGGTGTTCGCCCCCGCCGCGAAGGTGCCGGCAGCGGCGCCGCCGGCGGGTGCCGGCCCGGACAATGGATGAGGCGGGGCGAGGGGAAAGGTCGACCGTCCGCGAAAAAGGCACCGGTCCGGTCAGTTATACTCGATGGTCGCCGAGTTGCGCGGCCTCAGGAGAGTCGTCTCTTCCATTTCGAAGTTCGGCGAGCCGAAGAGCTCGTCGGCAAGGGTCGGGAAGATCGCCTCATAGCTGAATTCGACCTTGGCGATGATCAGCCACTGGTCGGAAAGGTCGAGGCTGTCCGGAATGGCGATCGGCGGCGCGGCGCCTTTGCTCCAGGCGGTATCGTTCTGCGCCTTGCTCCATTTCACCTCGGCGTTGCCGGTGTCTTCGTCCTCGCCGACGGCGGAGACGATGATCTTCAGACCGCTGGCGTCGTAGGGCGACATCACCATTTCCGTCGCCGAAAACACATTGTCGATCTCGTCGTCGGTCATCTGGGTTTCCTGGGTGACGAGGTCGGCGAGCGTGCTCGCGGTCTGGGTGATCTTGCGGTTGATGGTGATCGCTTCGGAGAGCTCCACCGTGCCGATGAAGGTGGTGATCAGGATCGGCGCCAGCAGCGCGAACTCGACCGCGGCGATGCCGGCCAGATCCCGATGGAAGCGGCGGGCGCTCTCAACAACAGTCTGGACGATGCGGGACGGATACGTCATCGGCGGCACCTGCGGGTCACCAGGGGAACGGTTCGTTGCGGAAGGCGGCAACGGAGGCGAGCAGGCGGCGGCCGTTCGACAGGTCGGAAAAGATCAGGCTCGACATCGGGCTGATCATCGGCCACTCATAGTAGGCCCGGACCACGACGATGTCGCGGGCCCCGCCCTGGTCGTACGCCATCTTGCCTTCGTCGATTTCCCGCTTGGTCTCGCCTTCTTCGTCGGTGACTTCCTCAACCGGACTGGACGCCTCGTTCGCGGAGGTGAAGTTGTCGAAGGTCCGCACATCGATATGCAGGAAATTGTCGCAATCGAACATCGCCGTGAGTTGGCCGCAGACCTCTTCCTTGAATTTGGCCTTGCTGAACGACTGCTGCTGCGCCTGGCCGGTGCGGATCAGCCGCGCGGTGTCGGAGACGGCATTGTCGAGCAACTGATTGGCGAAGATCGTGAAGGCGACCTCGAAGATCATGAAAAGGAGCGGGAAGAACCAGATCGAGACGAGGGCAAACTCGATCGCATAGACACCGTCCTCATTGGCGAGGAACCGGCGCGGAACGACGCGCCGGGCCATGCGGCCAATGATCTTCCCGGTGGATGTCGCGAAGTCGCGCATTCCTTCCCCTCTTGGCTCCGTCAACCAAACGATCGACCGGAACAATTTCGCTCCGGATTAATATCAGGGGAACATTGATGAAGGGTTTCGATTGTCGGCTGTAGACGCCAAACGCCTTGGATTCGGCGGCATCGTAAACGCCAGGTTACCGGACCGGAGGCGCCGGCAGAAAAGCGGCGGGCCGCGCCGGCAAAAGAGCCTACTTCTTCTTGAAGCCCATGGCGGCCGCCTGTGCGGCTTCGTTGCGCTGGGAGGTCTGCTTGCCGGCGTTTTCGAAATAATCGTTCTGGTCGCCGGGCATCGGCGCCGGAACGCACGTCGGGGCACAGCTATAGGAATAGCGGGCTCCCTGGCGCTGCACGGTGACCATGGAGGTGTCGGTGGGGCGTACGATGATGGTCTCGTCGGCGATCGGCTCGTTGTCGGCGTTCAGCACGATGAGATTGGTGGTGCCGTAGCTCCGCCCGACGATGATCAGTGTCGTGGCGTCGTGCATCACCGCATCGGCGACAGCGGGATTGCCGACGATGATCGTGTCGGCACCGCCCTCGATATGCATGACCTTGGCGCGATCGACGGAGGCGAAGATCGGTTGCTTGGCGAGCGCCGGCGCGCTGCTGGCCGTTGCAAGGACAAGAAAGCCAATGGTGATCGCCAATGCGGCAGACGCCGTCTTTGCGGGCCGGAACATGAAACCGCTCCTTAAGAAGGGACGTCCCGATCCTTTCCCGAAATTGGTGAATCTTTCCCTAACTGTACGACCCGTTGGCGGAAAACCCCGTGAAATGGCCGCGTTGCGGGCCCCGTAGTATCTCAGGTGGGCACTGTATGGTGTTTATCCGCAGTTTTGCGGAAGCCTTCGGGCATGCTTCTTGGCGCGTGATGTCGAAACGGACCCGGGCGCGGTTGTCTGAGACTTGTTCCCCCGGCTTGCCACCTTTTACTTGGGCGGTGGAAGCCGTTTCGTCTTGCCGTGGCGAAGCGAAGCCCTGGGGCGGGGAGCGCAGAATATTTCAAATCAAAAAGTTACCCCCAGTAAAATATAAAAAAATACTCAGAAAAATTTCGGTTTCGATGTGTACGATCAAGTTGAAGGATTGTTAACCAAACCAATAATCATGGCGAATAGGGGCGGATGTGTACGATCAACTTAATCATTGGGAAAGATGCCGTTGCTAGGGTGCACACGGTTTCGATCGGCCGGACAACAATCCGACGAACCGGTGCAAACTTTAGAGAAGTATGGAGCTGAAAATGAAGAACCTGGTCATGCGTTTCGTCAAGGACGAAGAAGGCGCTACCGCCATCGAATACGGCCTCATCGCCGCCCTGATTTCCGTCGCCATCATCACCATCGTCAGCCAGCTCGGCGACGAGCTCGTGACGACCTTTACCACCGTCAAGGATCAGCTGGCGGCGAACAACAAGATCTGATTTCAGATCGACAGCGGGATGGCGGTGCTTTCAACCAGTGCTGCCCCGTTCCGCGCAAGGTTTCAGGAAAAGCCGGCGCGCCTTGGCGGGTCGGCTCTTCTTGCATGTGGGGCTGGTGCACGGCGCATGACCGGCATTTGAGCGGCTGCGTTTACCGCATCTTCAGCCGTCACTGCTACCACAGGAGTGCGGTCAGCGATGGGAGGCGGCATGTTTTCCGATATCGGATTCCTCGGCCTGGTGCTTTTGGTCTTTTTCCCCGCGGCGATGGCCTTTGCCGCCAGTTCGGACCTCTTCACCATGAAGATTTCCAACTGGGTGTCGCTCGCGCTTGCCGGCGGGTTTTTTGCGCTCGCGCCCTTTGCCGGCTTCGACCTCCAGCTCTTCGGCCAGCACCTCGCCGTCAGTGCCCTGGTGCTGGCGATCGGCTTTGCCTGTTTTTCCGTCGGCTGGATGGGCGGCGCAGACGCCAAGATCGCTGCCGCCGTTGCCCTCTGGTTCGGCTGGCCCGCGACATTCGAGTTCCTTCTGGTCGCCTCCATCATCGGCGGCGGGCTGACGCTTGCGCTCCTCAGTTTCCGCCATGTGCCGCTGCCGGCGGCGGTCTCCGGACAGGACTGGCTGAAGCGTCTGCACAACGCTGGCAACGGCGCGCCCTTCGGCATCGCGCTGGCGGCCTCGGCACTTCTGATCTACCCCAACACGTTCTGGATGGCGGCGATAGTTCGTTGATTTGTCGGCCGAAACCGGCCGCTTACCATTTGTGAACCTAAAAACTTCATGCCGCATTAACCGTAATTTGACCATTTGCCGACGAAAGTGAGCGGCGTGGTGACAAACCGTCACCGGGTCACCGATCGGATTTGGGCATGAAAGTCACGCGTATCATCGTTCTTGCCGTAGCGTTAGGCGCCGGTCTGATTGCCGCCATGCTGCTGATGAACATGGTCGGCAAAAAGCCGAGTGCGCCGCAGATCGTCCGTGAAGTCGAGCAGGTTCCTTCCGACGACGTTCTCGTCGCCTCCGTCGACATCCCGATCGGCAAGTCGGTCGGTCCCGACGATTTGCGCTGGCAGAAATGGCCGGCCGAAGGCCTGTCGCCGACCGTGATTACCCGGGCCAAGCGTCCCGACGCCATCACCGAGCTTTCCGGCGGCATCGCCCGCACGCCGTTTCTCGACGGCGAGCCGATCAAGGAGCAGAAGCTGATCCGCGCCGATGCCGGCTTCATGTCGGCGATCCTGCCGAAGGGCCGCCGCGCCATCGCCGTGCAGGTTTCCGCGCTCAATACCGCCGGCGGCTTCATCCTTCCCAACGACCGCGTCGATGTGGTGCTGACCCGCCAGAGGAACACCGGCAACGACGAGCGCGCCGAGTGGTACAGCGAGACCATCCTCACCAATATCCGCATCCTCGCCATCGACCAGAAGATCGAGGACAAGAAGGGTGAAAAGGTCGTCGTTGCCCGCGAGACCGCGACGCTGGAACTGACGCCGACCCAGGTCGAGGTCGTCGCCCGGGCCCAGCAGGTCGGCACCCTGTCACTGGCCCTGAGGTCGATCGTCGATGCCCGTCCGGATGCTGACGATGAGCCGATCAAGAAGCGCCGGTCCGGGGTCAATTACGTCAAGTTCGGCCTGCAGTCGCAGGCGGTGTCCCAATGATGAGCGTGGCCATGGGTTTGCTTGCAAGGAGTAGGGCAATGGTTGGATGGGTGAAGCCAGGCGTGCGGCCGGCCCCGTCATTTGCCGCCGCGCTGGTGCTGGCCTTCGTCGCTGCCTTCGTGGTGCTCGCCGGTCCCGGCACCGCCCTTGCCGGATCGGACTATCCCAAGGTCATCCGCATTTCCAAGGCCGACGCCGGGGTCACAAGGCCGCTCAATGTCGGCCTCAACAAGTCGGTCGTCGTCGAACTCGGCGAGGACGTCCGCGACGTGCTCGTCTCAAGTCCCGAGATCGCCGACGCCGTCGTCCGCAATTCCCGACGCGTCTACATTCTCGGCGTCGCCTTCGGCCAGGCCAACATCTTCCTGTTTGGCGACGGCGGCCGCCAGATCGCCGCCTTCGATCTGTCCGTGGAACCCGACACCGGCGACCTTGCCCGCATGATCCGCCGCGTCATTCCCGACAGCGCCATCGAGGTCGAGGCGGTCAACGGTTCGATCGTTCTGCGCGGCTCGGCCGCGAGCCCCGTCGATGCCAAGCGCGCCTCCGACATTGCCGCTAAGTTCGTCGGCAACGAGGTGGAAAAGGTGGTCAACATGATCGCCGTCGCCGGCAAGGAGCAGGTCCACCTGAAGGTGACCATCGCCGAGGTTCAGCGCTCCATCATCAAGCAGCTCGGCGTCGACCTCAGCGTTGCCGGCGAGAACGGCCGCGTCGCCTTCGACCTGCTCACCGAGAACCCGTTCTCCACGAACGGCACGGCCCTGTCGTCCACCGCCGGCGCCTTTTCCTACGCGGCCGGTGGAACAACTGCCGACGCCACCATCCGCGCGCTGCAGGAGGATGGTGTCATCCGCACGCTGGCCGAACCGACGCTGACGGCGATCTCGGGAGAGAAGGCCGACTTCCTGGTCGGCGGCGAGTTCCCGGTCCCGGTCGGCTACAGCGACGGCGAGGTCTCCATCGAGTTCAAGTCCTACGGCGTCAGCCTCGACTTCACCCCGGTGGTTCTGACCGAGGGCAATATCAGCCTGCACGTCAAGACCGAGGTCAGCGAGCTCACCAATGAGGGTGCCATCACGCTGTCGAACACGGGCCTGACGATCCCGGCGCTCAGGGTGCGCCGCGCCAACACCACGGTGGAAATGCCCTCCGGCAGCGCCCTGGTCCTCGCCGGCCTGATCAAGGACGACGTCCGCCAGAGCATTGCCGGCGTCCCCGGCCTGATGCAGGTGCCGGTGCTCGGCGCGCTCTTCAAGAGCCGCGATTTCCAGCGCTCCCAGACCGAACTGGTGGTCTTTGTCACCCCCTATGTGGTCAATCCGGTGTCGCCCAAGAAGATCACGCGCCCGGACAAGAACTTCAATCCGCCGTCCGACGCCGCCGGCTACTTCCTCAACCGGCTGAACCGCACCTACCGCATCGGCGGTGGCGAGACGGATACCAAATATTACGGCCGCTTCGGCTTTATCTACGAGTGACGTGCACGAGTAGCGCGTTCGGAGGTCACGGAAGATGACAGGTCAAAGGTCAACAAGGCTGCAGCGTCAGACGGTGTTCCGGCGTCCGGCACGGCGACTGGCCGCCTTTGCTGCGCTCGCCATGGGCATTGCCGCCCTTGCCGGGTGCAAGAGCCAGACGACCGGGGCCATCGCCACCGACGGTTACCGGACGCGCCATCCGATCGTTCTGGCCGAAGCGCCGGAAACCTTCGACATCCCGGTCGGAAGCGCGACCCGGACCCTGGCGCCGTCCCTTGCCCGGAAGGTGCGCGCCTTCGGCCGCGATGCCCTGAAGCGGGGCGACGGCGGCGTCGAGATTCTCGTTCCCGCCGGTTCCGCCAACGAGACCGCGGCCATTTCGGTCGCCCGCCAGATCCACGCCGAACTGACCGCAGCCGGCGTGCCGCGCGGCGTCATTTCTCCGCTTACCTACCGGGTCGACGATCCGCTCGTCGAGGCGCCGATCCGGATCTCGTACCTGCGCATGCAGGCGATGACGGATCGTTGCGGCGTCTGGCGCGACGACCTGACCGCCAGGCACCAGAACAATGGCTATGACGAGTTCGGCTGCTCGACCCAGAGCAATCTTGCGGCGATGGTCGCCGATCCGACAGACCTGATCCAGCCGCGCGCCGCCACCCCGGGCGACCCGGCCCGCCGCGGCGTCGTCTTTGACAAGTTCCGCAAGGGCGAGAAGACGGCGACCGACTACGGCGACGACAACAGCGGCAACGTCGCCAAGGTCGGAGGCTGATGATGTCCAGTCTTGCGTATGAGAGTGGTCAGGATCCGGCCGAACAGGCGCCGACGCTGAACCGCGATGCGCGCCCGGTGCCGCGCATTTCCATCCAGGCATTCTGCGAAACGCCCGAGGTCGCCCACACCATCGAGCAGGCCGCCTCCGACCGGCGGATGATGAAGGCCCACGTCAAGGTGCACATGGGCGGCATCGATTCCGCCGTCGAGTTCTACCAGTCCGCGCCGACGCCGAACCTCGTCGTGGTCGAGAGCCAGTTGCCGCGCGAGGCGCTGTTCGGCCAGCTCGACAGTCTTGCCGATGTCTGCGACACCGGCACCCGCGTGGTCCTGATCGGCCATATCAACGACGTCGTCCTCTATCGCGACCTGATCCGCAAGGGCGTCAGCGAATACATCATCGCGCCGATCGACGTCTTCGACTTCGTCGCCATGGTCGGCGATCTCTACAATTCCGAGGACGCCGAACCGCTTGGCCGGTCCATCGCCTTCATCGGCGCCAAGGGCGGTTGCGGCTCGTCGACCGTCGCCCACAATGTCGCCTGGTCGATCGCACGCGCCTACCAGAACGACGTCATCCTCGCCGATCTCGACCTGCCCTTCGGGACCGCCGGGCTCGACTTCAACCAGGACCCGATCCAGGGCATCGCCGAGGCCGTTGCCTCGCCCGACCGGGTCGACGACGTCTTCATCGACCGCCTGTTGTCGAAATGCACCGAGCATCTCAGCCTGCTCGCGGCTCCGGCGACCCTCGACCGGACCTACGATTTCGACGAGAAGATCTTCGACAACATCGTCGACGTGCTGCGCTCGGGCGTCCCGACGGTGGTGCTCGACGTGCCGCATATCTGGACGAGCTGGTCGCGCCGGGTGCTGTCGATCGCCGACGAGATCGTCATCACCGCGTTGCCCGATCTGGCCAATCTGCGCAACGTCAAGAACATCTGCGACTACCTGCAGTCCGTGCGCGCCAATGACGGCCCGCCGCACCTGGTTCTGAACCAGGTCGGCACGCCGAAGCGCCCGGAAATCCGCACCGAGGAATTCGTGCGCGCGCTGTCGATAAAGCCGATCGCGGAAATCCCCTTCGACGGCCAGCTGTTCGGCGCCGCCGCCAACAACGGCCAGATGATCGGCGAAGCCGATCCCAAGAACGCGGCCACCGAGACGTTTCATTTCATCGGCCAGGTGGTGACCGGCCGCACCGAGGCGCGCAAGCAGAAGCGCTCCGCCCTGGCACCCATCCTGTCGCGCCTGCGCGGCAAGAAGGACTGATTTTGGTAACCCGGAGTATCCTCAGGCATGTTCGGTAAGCGGGGCAGTTTCGGATCTGGCGCCAAGGAAAAGCCGGCCGTGACCACGGCCGAGCCGCCGAAGGTGTCCAAGGCCGAGCCGAGCAGCCCGATCGAGCCGCGGATCGATCCGCCGCCGATCAAGGTCGGCAACGTCAACGACGAAAACGCCATGGACGACGCCGAGCGCGCCGGCCCGTCCGCGCCGGCGCTCGCCGAGTACAAGGTCGAAAGCACCTCCCGCCGCAAGTCCGAGAACTATTACGACGTCAAGACGCTGATCTTCTCGGCGCTGATCGACACCATCGACCTGTCGCAGCTCGCCAAGCTCGACGTCGAATCCGCCCGCGAGGAAATCCGCGACGTCGTCAGCGAGATCATCGCGCTGAAGAACGTCGTGATGTCCATTGCCGAGCAGGAAGACCTGCTGGAGGACATCTGCAACGACGTCCTCGGCTACGGTCCGCTGGAGCCGCTGCTGGCCCGCGACGACATCGCCGACATCATGGTCAACGGCGCGGAATGCACCTACATCGAAGTCAACGGCAAGGTGAAGCCCACCGACGTCCGCTTCCGCGACAACCAGCAGCTCATGAACATCTGCCAGCGGATCGTCAGCCAGGTCGGCCGCCGCGTCGACGAAGCGAGCCCGATCTGCGACGCCCGCCTTCCCGACGGCTCGCGCGTCAACGTCATCGCGCCGCCGCTGGCGATCGACGGGCCGGCACTCACCATCCGCAAGTTCAAGAAGGACAAGCTGACCCTCGACCAGCTCGTCCGCTTCGGCTCGATCACCCAGGAAGGCGCGACGCTCCTGCAGATCATCGGCCGGGTCCGCTGCAACGTCATCATCTCCGGCGGTACCGGCTCGGGCAAGACGACGCTGCTCAACTGCCTGACCCGCTACATCGACGCCGACGAGCGCATCATCACCTGCGAGGATTCCGCCGAACTGCAGCTCCAGCAGCCCCACGTGGTGCGCCTGGAAACCCGCCCGCCGAACCTTGAGGGCGAGGGCGAGATCACCATGCGCGACCTGGTCAAGAACTGCCTGCGCATGCGTCCGGAACGGATCATCGTCGGCGAGGTGCGCGGCACCGAGGTGTTCGACTTGCTTCAGGCCATGAACACCGGCCATGACGGCTCGATGGGCACGATCCACTCCAACAGCCCGCGCGAATGCCTGTCGCGCATGGAATCGATGATCGCCATGGGCGGCTTCAACCTGCCGACCAAGACGGTGCGCGAAATGATCGTCTCCTCCGTCGACATCGTGGTGCAGGCGGCGCGCCTGCGCGACGGCTCGCGCCGCATCACCCACGTCACCGAAGTGCTGGGCATGGAAGGCGAGGTCATCATCACCCAGGACATCTTCGTCTACGACATGATGGGCGAGGATGCGACCGGCAAGATCATCGGCCAGCACCGCTCCACCGGCATCGGCCAGCCGCGCATGTGGGAACGCGCCCGCTACTACAACGAGGAGACGCGCCTCGCCGCCGCCCTCGATGCGTCCGACATCAAGAGTGCGGTCGGTGAGTGAGGCTGAGCGATGTTCGATTCCGGCCTGATCGTCCTTGCCGTCGTCGGTCTCGTCGTCCTCAGCGTCGGCGGCATCCTCTATGCGCTGCTCTATCCCATACTGTCGGGGAACTCGCGCGCGGAAAAGCGGCTGGAAGTCGTCAACCGCAAGCCCAAGCCATCGGCCGGCAACGTCCGGGCCTCTTCCGACATCAACCAGCGTCGGCGCCAGGTCCAGGACCGGCTGGCCGAGCTTGAGCAAGCCCAGAAGGCAAAGGCCAAGAAGCGCGCCGGCCCGGGCCTGAAGGTCAGATTGCGCCAAGCGGGCCTGAACTGGTCGAAGACCAAGTTCTACATCATCAGCGCCATCTGCGGCGTCGTGTTCTTTATTGGTGCCAAGATGCTGGGCGCGCCGATCTTTGTCGCGGCGGGCCTTGGCATCGTTGGTTTCCTCGGCTTTCCGAACTGGCTGATCAAGTTCATCCGCAAGCGCCGGGAAAAGAAATTCCTCAACGAGTTTCCGAACGCCGTCGACGTCATCGTGCGCGGCGTCAAGGCCGGCCTGCCGCTTGGCGACTGCCTCGGCATCATTGCGCGCGAGTCCCAGGAGCCGGTGCGCACCGAGTTCCAGCGCATCCTGGAGACCCAGCGGATGGGCATCCCGCTGTCGGAAGCCGTCCAGAAGCTTCCCGAAAACATGCCGCTGACCGAAGCCAACTTCTTTGCGATCGTCATCTCCATCCAGCAACAGGCCGGCGGCAACCTGTCGGAAGCGCTCTCCAACCTTTCCAAGGTGCTGCGCGACCGCAAGAAACTGAAGGGCAAGATCGTCGCCATGAGCCAGGAGGCCAAGGCGTCGGCGGCGATCATCGGCTCGCTGCCGATCATCGTCATGGCCCTCGTCTACCTGACGACCCCCGCCTACATCGCGATCCTGTTCAACGAGACGATCGGCAACATCGTCCTCGGCATTTCCGCGCTGTGGATGTTCATCGGCATCATGGTGATGCGCAAGATGATCAACTTCGATTTCTAGGGTGGCGGCCGGCGCAATGTTCCAGACCCTCACACAGCTCATCGCCGATCCCCAGGTCCTCCTGATGGTCTTCACCGTCATTGCGGTGTCGGCGACGATCATGACCGTCGCGTTGCCGATGCTGCAGCGCGACGAGTTGAAATCGCGCATGAAGAATGTGGCCACCGAACGCGAGGCGATGCGCGCCCGCGAGCGGGCCCGCCTGCAGCAGAGCAAGGCCGAGCAGGTCAATCTGCGCCCGCAGCCGAAGGACTACATGCAGCGGGTCGTGACCAAGTTCAATCTGCGCGAGCTGATGATCGACGAGAACACGGTCAATAAGCTGAAGATGGCCGGGTTCCGGGGCCAGGCGCCGCTGGTGATGTTCCTGTTCGCCCGCTTCGTCGCGCCGATCGCACTGTTCCTGATCGCGCTCCTCTACATGTTCTTCGTGCTGCCGTCCGGCCAGCCGGTAATGGTCAAGGTGCTGATCGCCTCGGTCATCGCTGCGGTCGGCTTCTACGCGCCGTCGCTCTACGTTTCCAACGTCACCTCCAAGCGCCAGCTTTCCATCCGCCGGGCCTGGCCGGACGCCCTCGACCTGATGCTGATCTGTGTGGAATCCGGCATGTCCATCGAGGCTGCCTTCCGCAAGGTCTCCGGCGAGATCGGCGATACCTCGATCCCGCTGGCCGAGGAGCTGACCCTGACGACGGCCGAGCTCTCCTACCTCCAGGACCGGCGCCAGGCCTACGAGAACCTTGCCAACCGCACCGGCCTTGAAGGCGTCAAGGCGGTGACGACGGCGCTTCTCCAGGCCGAGCGCTACGGCACGCCGCTGTCCCACTCGCTCCGCGTCATGGCCGACGAGAACCGCGAGATGCGCATGACCGAGGCGGAAAAGAAGGCGGCCGCCCTGCCGCCGAAGCTGACCGTGCCGATGATCGTCTTCTTCCTGCCGGTGCTGTTCGCCGTCATCATGGGCCCGGCGATCATCCAGATCGTCAACCGCTGACGGCTTGCCCCGAAAGGCGCTCCACCGGCTTTTTCCCCGAACAAAAAAAGAGCGGCGAGAAGGCCGCTCTTCAAGGCTTCGCGGTAAAGGCGGGTCGGCTTACCCGGACGTGCGCCTGGCGTCGGCTTCCTTGACCTTCTGCCAGGAATTGCGCTGCGAGAGCATGCCGCGCAGATAGGCGATGTTGGCTTCCGCCTGGCGCGGGTCGAGCTCGTCGCGGGCGATCTTTTCCGCCTCGTCGAACTTGCCGGAAAGGCCGAGGACGAGGGCAAGGTTCTGGCGCACCCGGCTGTCGGAGCCCGGCTGGGCGACGGCCCGGCGCAACACCGCTTCGGCCTTGGTGAGGTCGCCGGAAAGCACGTAGGAAAGCCCTTCATTGTTGAGGACGGAGGGCTCGTTCGGCCGGATCTTCAGCGCCTGGGCGTATCTGGTGCGGGCCTCGTCGTGGGCGCCGGTCTGGTCGAGGATTGCGCCCTCGGCCGACAACAGCCGCCAGTCCGGCTGGTCCGGGCTGTGCGCGGCGCGGATCACCTTCATTGCCTCGCCGAAGCGGCCCTTGGCGGCCAGCGCCTTGCCGTAGGCGGCGGCGATTTGCCGGTCCTTCTGGTGCTTGATGGTCGCCTTGCGCAGGACCGCGACGGCCTGGTCGAGCTGGCCGTTCATCCTGAGGACGGTGGCGTAGTTCAGCGCGATCTCCGGATCGTCCGGATCGGACGAATAGCGCTTGCCCCATTTCTCGACCGCGGCGCTGACCTCGGCCGCCGAATAGTCCTTGCCGCCATAGCTGGCGCCGGTGGCGTCCGTATGCGAGCCGAGCGAGGCTTTCTTCTTGGAGGCGCAGGCCGAGACGGCAAGCGCCAGCGCGATCGGCAGGACGAGCCCGCCGGCGGCGGGGCTTTTGGCAAGGCGGCGAAGGGAAGATATGGACATCGTCATCTCTGGCCATTACGGCTCTTTGGAACCGGATGAGCTTTCCCGATCAATAGTCTGTTAACCCTAATAGTTGGTTAACCCGGCCGTCCGCCAAGGAGTTGTCTGCCGATGTCCGTTGCCCTGCCCGATTGCCTGATCGCCGCCGCCGACCCCGATGCCGCGGCGGCCGTCCCGGTCCTGTTCCTCGGTCCCGACAGCCTTGAGGAAACCCTTGCCGGCGGCACCGGCATGGCCCGCGCCTGGGTCGCGGCGAACGGCTTCAAGGCGGGCGCGGGCGCGCTCCTGACCATCCCCGACGAGACCGGCGCCCCCGCCGCCGTCCTCTTCGGCCTCGGCAAGCCCGAGGTCCGCGCCGAGACCCCGTCCCTTGCCGGCAAGCTGGCGACCGGCCTCGCCGACGGCGTCTATCGCCTGGAAGGGGAGGTGGACGACCTTGAGGCGGCGATCCTCGCCTTTGCCCTTGGCGCCTACCGGTACGACCGCTACGCCAGGAAATCGGCCCGCGCCGTGCGCCTCGTCGTGCCGGAGATGGTCGATGCCGAGGCGCTGTCCCGCACCGTTGCCGCCGTCACGCTGGTCCGCGATCTCGTCAACACGCCGGCCAACGACCTCGGCCCGGCCGAGATCGCCGATGCGGCGCAAAAACTCGCCGAGGCCCACGGCGCCGCCTGCGAGGTCACCGTCGGCGATGACCTTCTGGACACCAACTTCCCGATGATCCACGCCGTCGGTCGCGCCAGCAGCTCCGCGCCGCGGCTCATCGACATGACCTGGGGCGATGCGGCCGCGCCCAAGGTGACGCTGGTCGGCAAGGGCGTCGCCTTCGATACCGGCGGCCTCAACCTCAAGCCTGGCACCTCCATGGCGCTGATGAAGAAGGACATGGGCGGGGCCGCCAACGTCCTCGGCCTTGCTTCCATGATCATGGCCGCAAAGCTGCCGGTGCGCCTGCGCGTGCTCATCCCGGCGGTGGAGAACTCCGTTGCCGGCAACGCGTTCCGGCCCGGCGACGTGTTGCAAAGCCGCAAGGGTCTCACCGTCGAGATCGGCAACACCGACGCGGAAGGCCGCCTGGTGCTCGCCGATGCGTTGGCGCTTGCCGACGAGGAGGAGCCGGACCTCGTCCTCGACCTTGCGACGCTCACCGGCGCCGCCCGCGTCGCCCTCGGCACCGACCTGCCGCCCTTCTACACCGACGACGAGGCGCTTGCCGCCGCCGTCGCGGAGGCGGCCGAGGCGACGAGCGACCCGCTCTGGCGCATGCCCCTGTGGAAGCCCTACAAAAAGCTGCTCGATTCCAAGATCGCCGACATCAACCACATTTCCAGCGGCGGATTTGCCGGCTCGATGACGGCGGCCCTGTTCCTCGCGCGCTTCGTGGAAAAGGCGAAAAGCTGGGCCCATTTCGATATCTATGCCTGGTGCCCGGCCGGCAAGACCGGACGCCCGGAAGGCGGCGAGGCGCAGGCCATCCGCGCTCTCTTCAAGGTGCTTTCGGATCGCTATCCGCCGGCCTGAGCCGAAAACCCCGAACGCCGCCCTTGCCAAGGGCGGCGCTTCCGTCGGAAACTGTCTCGGAGCCGAAATGATCCCGCGGGCACGGCCCCGCCGGGGCGTCGTCCCTCCCATGCGACAATTCGGTGAGTTGCGAGAGTGTGCGTATCCGATGACCGTTGATATTCGCCCGAGCCAGGCGCTGAAACTCTGGCATGACGTGACGCTCGATCTGGTGCGTGGCGGCGATGCGGATCTGTCGGCACGGCAGATGACGATCCTGATGACGGTCTATCTGGAAGCCCCGCCGCACACCGTGCGCGGCCTCGCCGAAAAGCTCGGCGTGACCAAGCCGGCGATCACGCGGGCCCTCGACACCATGGGCCGCCTGAAGCTCGTTGCCCGCCGCCGCGACGACAAGGACCGGCGCAACGTCATCGTCCAGCGCACGGTGGAGGGCGCGCTTTACCTGGAACGTGTCGGCGATCTCATCGTCGACAAGGCGAAGGGGTTGCCACGATGACCGAATTCGATCGCCGCCGCCATCCGGTCCGACCGGACCTTGCCGCCGAGGCCTATCGCGGCCGCGTCGAGGCCGGCATTTTTGCCGAGGGCATCGAGCGCCGCATCCTCGCCGACGCCGTGCCGCTCAGGCCGGAGGCCGACGAGCGCACGTCCATCGACAGCGAGGCCCTGTTCGGCGAGACCTTCACGGTCTTTGAGGAGGGCGATGCCTGGTGCTGGGGCCAGCTTGCGACCGACGGCTATGTCGGCTGGCTGCCGGCGGGCGCCCTCGGCATGCCCGGCCCGGAGCCGACCCACCGCGTCGCGGCGCTTCGCAGCTATCGCTATCCCGAACCCGAACTGAAGCTGCCGCCGCTCGGGCTCCTCTCCATGGGCGCCCGCGTCACCGTCGTCGGCGAGGAGAGGGTCCGCGACCTCGACTATGCCGTCCTTGCCGATGGCACCGCCATGGTCGCGCGCCACCTGATGCCGCTCGGCGAGGCCGAGCCGGACTGGGTGGCCGTTGCCGAGCGCCTTGCCGGCACGCCGTATCTCTGGGGCGGGCGCACCAGCCTCGGCCTCGACTGTTCGGCGCTGATCCAGCTTGCTTGCCAGGCAGCGGGCATCGACGCCCCACGCGATTCCGACATGCAAGAGGACGAGCTCGGCAGCCGCATGAACAACGAAAAGGCCTGCGCCATGCCGTGCCGCGGCGACCTCTATTTCTGGAAGGGCCATGTCGGCGTTCTGAGCGACCCGCAGACGCTCCTCCACGCCAACGGCTTCACCATGACGGTGGATTACGAACCGCTCGCCGCGGTTACGCGGAGGCTGGAAGAGGCCGGCCTCCCGGTCACCGCGATCAGGCGCATTGCGTGAGGGTGGGCGGAACACGTACATAAGACGCCGTCATCGCGAGGGTCCGAAGGACGGGGAGCGGCACGTGACGCGAGCCTGGGAAGGCGACGCGGCGATCCAGAGCGACTTGCTCCGAGCGTGCAGCCCTGGATTGCCGCACTCGCTGCGCTCGTTCGCAATGACGGCGGGGCTGTCGAGCATTGCGGTCCAGCCGCCAGCATGACCAAATGCACACGTCTTTCGACAATGGCCGCCAACCCGGTGTTTAAGGGCCGAGCACGCTCGCCCGCCAAACACTCAGCCGTCACCCCGGCCCCTGAGCCGGGGCCTATTGCCCCTGTCCGCACGGTATGCCGTCCGTGAATGGGTTTGGGCATTTGCGTGACGCAAGGCCTGTGCAGGCGCCGCGGCGGCGTACCGGGCCGATGTGGGCAATGGGTCCCGGCTCTCGGCTTCGCTCCGGCCGGGATGACGGCGGGGAGGGCGTGCTGCAACGGCGGCCTCAATACCCCCGCGTCCGATCCACCACATTGACCAGTTCCCCGCCGGCCTCGAACGTTTCCATCTGATCGAAGACGTAGTCGATGATGTGGTCCGGATCGCTTTCCGCCGCTACGTGCGGCGTGAGGATGGCGCGCGGGTGGCCCCAGAGCGGGCTCGCCTCCGTCAGCGGCTCGGTCTCGAAGACATCGAGGCTGACGCCTGAAAGCGTGCCGTCGTCAAGCGCGCGGGCGATGTCGGCTTCGACCTGCGACTTGCCGCGCCCGGCATTGATGACGACCGGCCCCTCGATCCGGCCGTCGCGGGCAAGCTTTGAGAACAGGTCGGCGTTGAGGATGCCTTCGGTCGCCGGCGTCATCGGCAGGAGACAGACGAGGATGTCCGTGCGCGCCAGAAAGGGGTCGAACCCGGCATCGCCGGCAAAGCAGGTGATGCCCTCGATCTGCTTTTCGCTGCGGCTCCAGCCGGCAACGTCATAGCCAAGGTTCTTCAGCATCTCCGCTGCGTCCCGGCCGAGTTCGCCAAGGCCCATGACGCCGACGCGCACGTCCTTGGCCATCGGGCAGCGGTGCGGCCGCCATTCCCGGCGCCGCTGCTGTTCCAGATAGCGGAGCGTTTCCCGGTGATGGGTCAGCACCTGCAGCACCACCCATTCGGTCATCCGCCGTGTCAGGCTCGGATCGACCACGCGCACGATCGGCACGTCGGGAACGTTCGGATCGGCCATCAGATGGTCGACGCCGGCCCCCAGCCAGAAGATGACCTCAAGATTGGGAAGGTCGGAGACGACGCCATGCGGGGCCTGCCAGAGGAGGGCGTAGCGCACGGCGTCCGGATCGGCGACGACGCCGTCCGCGCCGGCCGACTGCAGCGCCCGGCCCGGCGCGCGCTCGCGGATGCGCCCCATCCAGACGTCCTGGTCCCAGCGGGGGGCGGAAAAAAGCACGGTCATTTTTGGAAAGGTCCTGTCTACTCGGCCGCGTTCCGGGCGGCGGCGGCATCGTCGCGCCCGGTCCCGCCATCACGCCCAGGCTCTGTATCGCGATGCACGTCGTCGAAGTCCAGTGCCTCGATCTTGCTGCCGCGCTTGATGATCTTGTCGCTGGAAATGAGGATCTGCTCCACATCCCGCGTCGCCTGGCCGAAATGGTTCTGCAGCTTCAAGACCCGGTCGCGCAGCCGGTTGGTGTCGTCGGCAAGGTGCGCGACCTCGCGCTGGATGACGAGGGCCTCCTCGCGCATCCTGACGTCGCGCAGCACCGTCTGCACGATCTGGATGGAAAGGACGAGCAGGGCCGGGGAGACGATGACGACCCGCGCCCGGTGCGCCTTCTGGACGAGGTCGTCGAAATGCTCGTGCAGGTCGGCGAAGATCGCCTCCGACGGCACGAACAGGAAGGCGGTGTCCTGGGTCTCGCCGGGAATGAAGTAGCGTTCCGAAATGTCCTGCACGTGCTTTGAGATGTCGCGCCGCACCTGCTGCGCCGCTTGCTGCGCCTGCTCCGGCGTCTCCGCCTCGCGGAACCGGGTGAAGCCTTCTAAGGGAAACTTGGCGTCGACGACGAGCCCAGGCGCCTCGTTCGGCATGTGGATGAGGCAGTCGGGCCGCGTGCCGGAACTGAGCGTTGCCTGCAGGGTATAGCTGCCGGCCGGCAGGCCGTCGGAGATGATCGCTTCCATGCGGCCCTGGCCGAAGGCGCCGCGGGTCTGCTTGTTGGCAAGTACCTGCTGCAGGCCGCTGACCTGGCCGGTGAGGTCCTGGATCGACTTCTGCGCCCGGTCGATCAGCGCCAGCCGCTCGTTGAGCTGGCTGAGGTTGGACTGGGTGTCCTTGGAGGTCTGCGACATCGACTGGCCGAGCCGGTGGCCGAGCCCGTCGAGCCGCTCGGCCAGCGCCCGCGTCAGGTCCGACTGGCGCGAACCGAACACCTCGGCCATCGTCTGCATGCGCCCGGTCATTTCCGACTGGGTGCGCAAGAGGTCGGCGATGCGCGCCTCCATCTCGTGGCCGCGCTCCGCCGCGGCCGCTTCCGCCTCGGCCCGGGCCCGCGCATTGCGCCAAAGCGCCACGGTCATGACCAGAAGGATGAGGAAGAAGAGGAGGGCTGCGGCAAAAACCGCCTCACCGGTGGAGACGGCGCGGTCCCCGATAAGCAACAAGGTCTCGTTCATGAAACAAAGATAGAACGATTCGTCACGTCGTTCGACATCCAACGCGTGCACGCGCGCGTACAAAGTTGACCAATAAATGTGGATTGCCTATTTCTAAGCCCATGGCCAAGCTCGATATCATAACCCTGCCCGATCCCCGCCTCCGCCTGGTTTGCGAACCGGTCAAGGAGGTCGACGATGACATTCGCCAGCTGATGGACGATATGCTGGAGACGATGTACGACGCGCCGGGCATCGGCCTTGCCGCGATCCAGGTCGCCGTGCCGAAGCGGGTGATCGTCGTCGACGTCGCCGGAAAGGACGAGGAGGAGAACCCGATCTGCCTCGCCAATCCGGAAATCCTCTGGAAGTCCGAGGAGACCAAGGTCTACCAGGAAGGCTGCCTGTCGATCCCGGACTATTACGAGGATGTCGAGCGGCCGGACCGCATCCGGGTGAAGTTCCTCGGCTACGACAACACCTGGCAGGAGATCGAGGCCGACGGCGTGCTCTCGGTCTGCATCCAGCACGAGATCGACCATCTCGATGGTGGCCTCTTCATCGACTACCTGTCGAAGCTGAAGCGCGACCGGGTCGTCAAGAAGTTCAAGAAATACGCCCGCCAGGACGTCAAGTTCGAAAAGGTCGGCGCGGCGTAACCTCAAATTTCGCAAAACTTCCGGCGTTCCGAACCGTCTTCGTTTCTTGTGCCTTGCGTGATATCATCTGATATCAAATTGGCGTATGGCGAGGCGAGATGACATGGCCGATCTCCTGATCCGCAATATCGATCCGGGCCTGAAGGAACGACTGCGCCAACGGGCCGAGGCGCACCGGCGCAGCCTTTCCGACGAAGTGAAGGCTCTGTTGGGCCAGCAACTTGCGCCAGCAGATGAGCGCAAGGGGCTGGGTACCCGGATACATGAGCTGTTCGCACCGCTTGGCGGCGTTGATCTGGAGCTTCCCGAGGACCAGTTCCCCGAAGCGCCGCCGCGTTTCGAATGATCCTGCTCGATACCAACGTGGTGTCGGAACTGATGCGTCCGGCACCGAACCGGCAGGTCGTCGCGTTCATTGATGGCCATGCAAGGACGCACTTTTTCCTCCCGGCGCCTGCGCTTGCGGAGCTCTTCGCAGGTGTCGAGCTTCTGCCGGACGGGCGCCGCAAGGCAGACCTGCGTGGCCAGCTGCAGCGCGTGGCCGACGACTTATTTGTCGGTCGTATCGCTCCGTTTGATGAGGAAAGTGCGCGTGCCTACGGGCTGGTCATCGCGGAGCGCACGCGCCAGGGTCGACCCATCTCCGTTGTGGATGCCGAGATCGCGGCCATCGCCCGCCACACCGGCTTTGCCGTTGCGACACGAAACCTCGGTGATTTCGTGGGGCTCGGGCTTGCTCTCATCGACCCGTTTGATAAACCGGCCTGACCGACAACAAACCGCCGGGAAGGCGCGCTGCCAGCCATGCCTCTCAAGATCGCCTTCATGGGAACGCCGGACTTTTCCGTGCCGACGCTGGTGGAAATCCTCGGCCAGGGCCACGAGGTCGCCGCCGTCTACACGCGCGCCCCGCGCCCGGCCGGTCGCGGCATGGACGAGCGCAAATCCCCGGTGCACGAAAAGGCCGAGGCCTTCGGCATTCCGGTGCACACGCCGAAGACCCTGCGCGATGAGGCCGAGCAGGCGCGCTTTGCCGACCTCGGCGTTGATGTCGCCGTGGTCGTTGCCTATGGCCTGATTCTGCCGGCCCCCGTGCTCGATGCCCCGGTCCATGGCTGCCTCAACCTCCATGCCTCCCTGCTGCCGCGCTGGCGCGGCGCGGCGCCCATCAACCGGGCGATCATGGCCGGCGACGCGGCCACCGGCGTTATGGTCATGCGCATGGAGGAGGGGCTCGACACGGGCCCCGTCTGCATGTCCGAAGAGGTTGCGATCACAGGAGAAATGACGGCCGGCCAGCTTCACGACCGGCTCGCCCGGCTCGGCGGCGACCTCATGGTCCGGGCCTTGGCCGCGCTGGAGCGCGATGCCCTTTCCTGCACGCCGCAGGGCGCGCAAGGCGTCACCTACGCGAAAAAAATCGACAAGGCCGAGACACGTATACACTGGACGCGGACCGCCGATGAGTTGCATGATCACGTCCGTGGCCTCTCGCCATTCCCGGGTGCCTGGTGCGAGATGGCCCGCGGCGGCAAGACGGAGCGCATCAAGGTTCTGCGCACCGAAACCGCCGAGGGGACAGGAGCACCCGGAACGCTGCTTGACGACGCACTGACCATTGCCTGCGGTGACGGAGCCATCCGACTGCTGGAGGTTCAGCGGGCCGGCAAGGCGGCGATGTCGGCGGAGGCCTTCCTGCGTGGTGCCGGTCTGACGGTCGGTGCTGTGCTCCGGTAACAGACGGAGGGGGCCGTCATGACCGAACCCGCCGATTTGATCGTTCGCGAGGAGCACATCGCGGAGCGGTCGTCCGTTGTTCGCCTTCTGTGCGACGCCTTCGGCAAGATCGATGAAGCCCAACTCACCGAGGACCTGCACCGCGACGGCGACGTCCTGGTCGGTCTCGTCGCCGAGGCCGATGGTGACATCGTCGGCTATGTCCTGTTCTCGCGCGTCGTCATCGAGACCCTGGAAGGCCCGGTGCCCGCCGTGACGCTGGCGCCGCTCGCCGTCGCCGAGGCCTATCGCCGGCGCGGCATCGGCGCCGCGCTCGTCGAACAGGGGCTCGGACGCCTCGCCGCCAAGGGCGAAGACATCGTCTTCGTCATCGGCCACCCGGACTACTACCGGCGCTTCGGCTTTTCGTCGGAAGACGCCAGGGCGTTCCGCTGCCCGTGGTCGAAGGAGGCGGGCGATGCCCACATGGTGCTCTCGCTGACGTCCCGCAGGCTTGCCGGCAAGACCGGCAGCGTCACCTACAGCCGCGGCTTCGAGCGCTTCGTTCCGGCCGGAGAGGCCTCGAGATGACCCGGCCATGCCACGCTACAAGCTGACCGTCGAATATGACGGCGGACCGTTTGTCGGCTGGCAGCGGCAAAAGAACGGGGTGAGCGTCCAGGAGGTGCTGGAAGCGGCCGTCGCCGGCTTTTGCGGCGAGACGGTCACCGTCGGCGGAGCAGGGCGCACCGATGCCGGCGTCCACGCCCTCGGCCAGGTCGCCCATGTCGATCTGGCGAAGAACTGGCCGAGCGACACCGTGCGCGACGCCCTCAACGCCCATCTGCGCCCGCATCCCGTGGCGGTGCTTTCGGCCGAGAGCGTTCCAGACGATTTCGACGCAAGGTTTTCCGCCACCGCCCGGCATTATCTCTACCGCATCGTCAACCGCCGCGCGCCGCTGACCGTGGAGCGCGGCCGCGCCTGGCAGGTGACCAAGCCGCTCGACGCGGAGCGCATGCACGCGGCGGCCCAGCACCTCGTCGGCCTGCATGACTTCACCACCTTCCGGTCCAGCGAATGCCAGGCGAAGAGCCCAGTGAAGACGCTGGATGTCCTCAGCGTCGAACGCATCGGCGAGACCATCGAGATACGCGCCTCGGCCCGCTCCTTCATGCACAATCAGGTCCGCTCCATGGCCGGCTCGCTCGCCGAGGTTGGCACCGGCCGCTGGTCGCCTGAGGATATGAAGGCCGCGCTGGAAGCGTGCGACCGCACCCGCTGCGGCCCCGTCGCTCCGCCCGACGGGTTGTTTCTGACGGCGGTGGATTATGAGTAGGCACGATTGGTCGCAGGCGCTTCCGTCGGCTGGGCGGTCGCACTGGATTGCTTCGCTTCGCTCGCAATGACGGCGAATGGTTAATTCCTAAGACATTTCAACATCATTGCGAGGAGGCTGCCAAACACTCGGCCGTCACCCCGGACTTGATCCGGGGCCCATTGCCCCTATCAAAACGGTATGTCCGGTGTTGTTAAAGCAAGGCGCTGGCGCAGGGATCTGCCACGGCAAGACTCTCGACGGGCTACTGTGTTGCCAACGGGCAATGGGTACCGGGTCTCCGCTTCGCTTCGCCCGGCATGACGGAGAAGGATGTCCTACCGCCCACCCAGCCGTCGATAAATCTCCCGACCCGCTCGCCCGGTAACCTCCATGCCGAAATGGGCTTCGGCCCGCTCGATGCCGGCGCGGGTGGCCTGGCCGACCTTGCCGTCCGGCTCGCCCACATTGAAGCCGGCGCGGTTGAGGAGCTTTTGCAGCTCCAGCCGCTCCGCCCGCGACAGGCCGCCGTCACGGGTCGGCCAGGGCGTCTGGATCGGCCCGTAGCCGGCCAGCCGGTCGGCGAGGTGCGAGATCGCCAGCGCGTAGGATTCGGCGAGATTGTAGGAATAGATGGCGTTGAAGTTGCGGAACACGAGGAACGCCGGGCCGCGCTTTCCGGCAGGAAGCAGAAGCCCGGCATTGCCGCCATTGCCGAGCGGGCGCCCGTCGACCTTGGTGAGGCCGCGCTTGCGCCAGGTGGCGATCGAGGCCGTGCGCTTGCGCCCCGACGGCCCGCGATAGCCGTTCGGCAGCTTCACCTCCCAGAGGAAGGATTCGCCCGGCCGCCAGCCGGATTTCCTCAGGAAATTCGCAGTTGAGGCGAGCGCGTCGGGCACGGAGTTGATGAGGTCGCGCCGTCCGTCGCCGTCGCCGTCGACGGCGAGCCGCCTGTAGGTGGTCGGGATGAACTGGGTCTGGCCGAAGGCGCCGGCCCAGGAGCCGTAGAGCTGGTCCGTCCTCAGGTGATCCTGGCTGGCCAGCTTCAGCGCCGCAATGAGCTGCTCGCGGAAGAAGCTTGAGCGCCGCCCGCCGACGCAGGTCAGGCTGGCGAGCGCGTGCGGGATATAGAAGTCGCCCTGGTCGCGGCCGTAATTGCTCTCAATGCCCCAGACCGCGGCGACCACGTGGCGGTCGACGCCATAGCGCTGCTGCACTGCCCGCAGCACCCGGTCGTATTTCCGCATCATCGCCTTGCCGTCGCTGATGCGCTGCTCGTCGACGAGGAAGGCCATATAGTCCCAGATCGGCGTCTTGTGCTCCGGCTGCTTGCCGGAGAACCGCACGGCCTTTTCGTCGTAGCGCGCGCCGTCGAGCGCCTTGGAAGCGACCGAAGGGCTGACGCCGGCGCGGACGGCGTCGCGTTTCAGCCCGGCGACGCAGCTCTCGAACGAGGCTGCTGCCGGCCGCGCCACGGCCATTGCCGCCAGGGCGAGGGCAAGCGCCAGGCTGGCGCGTCGGGTTGTCGGTCGGCCGGGCATCCCCTTCTCCGCGAATCATCCGTATTTGCCCGACTATGGCAGCGGATTGGGGCAGGTAAAGGGGGATGGCGAAGGGCCGGCGGTTGCGGCCGCGCGCCGCCAGTCACATTCCCGTGTGGTCCGGGGGGCGGCGAAGAGCGGTCAGGTAATGCCGACCATCTGGCCGATCAGTTCGCTGAGGAAGAGCCCGAGCACGAAATCGAGGGCGACGAGGCCGACGACGACCGAGGTCTGTCCGCCGAGTGCCGCCCGCGTCACCACGTAGCGGTAGCGCAGCACCACGCCGACGGCGACCAGCGTCAAAAGCATCATCATCTGCCCGGAGACGACGCCGAGGGCGTAGAGGATCTGCGGCAGGGCGTAGGGCACGAGGGCGATGACGCTGGTCCAGTTGCGGGCAACGATCAGCGGAATGTAGCGCTGGGAAAAGCCGAGCGGCCCGGCGATCGCCGCGGTGACCAGCGGAAAGGCGAGCCAGTCGACCGCGATGCCGAGGGCACTGACGAGGAAGAACAGGCCGTCGGGAAAGTCCGCCGCCGTCACCGGCAGCATCTCGATGCTGACGGCGCGCTGGGCGAGCAGCGTCGGCAGATAGAGCGGCAGCATCAGGAGGATGGCGCCGAAGGAGCGCCAGAAACCGTCGATGCTGATATCGAAGGCCCGCATGCCGGCGTCCTTGCCCTTCATCAGAAGCCAGGCGCCGGTCAGCGAACGCGAAATCTCCTCAAGCGTCAGCATCAACGGCTGTTTCCGTTCGCCGCGGCAAAGAAGCCGTCAAGGAAGCGCTCGTAGATCGCCGACAGCCGGTCGAGGTCGGCGGTCGGCACCCGCTCGTCGACCTGGTGCATGGTCTGGCCGACGAGGCCGAACTCGACCACCGGGCAGACATCCTTGATGAAGCGGGCGTCCGATGTGCCGCCATTGGTGGAAAGCTCCGGCCGCCGGCCGATGACCTCGGCAATGGCATCGGAAAGGGTACCGATGAGGTCGCTCGCCTCGGTGCGGAACACGTCGCTGACGGCGGGCTCGAAGGCGAGATCGTAGCGGATGCTATTGCCGGCAGCCGCATCGAGCGTCTCCGTCAGCCAGGCCTTCAGGCTTTCCGTCGTCCAGGTGTCGTTGAAGCGGATGTTGAAGCGCGCGGTCGCCTTGGCCGGAATGACGTTGAAGGCCGGATTGCCGACGTCGATGGAGGTGACCTCCAGGTTCGAGGGCTGGAAATGCTCCGTGCCGCCGTCGAGCGGCTCGGCGATAAGCGCGTCGATCAGACGGACGATACCGGGGATCGGGTTGTCGGCGAGATGCTGGTAGGCGGCGTGGCCCTGCGTCCCCGTGACGGTCAGCGTCGCGGACAGGCTGCCGCGCCGGCCGATCTTGATGGCATCGCCGAGGGTTTCCGGATTGGTCGGCTCGCCGACGATCGCCGCATCGAAGGCCTCGCCGCGCGCCGTGCACCAGTCCAGGAGCTTGCGCGTGCCGTTGACGGCCGGACCTTCCTCGTCGCCGGTGATGAGGAACGAGATCGAGCCGGAAAAGCCGTCGTTTTTCTCCAGGAACCGCAGGGCTGCGGCCAGGAACGCGGCGATGCCGCCCTTCATATCGACGGCGCCGCGGCCATAGAGCACCCCGTCGACGATCGTTCCGGCAAACGGATCGTGGCTCCAGTGCGCCGCATCGCCGACTGGCACCACGTCGGTGTGGCCGGCAAAGGTCAGGTGCGGCGCACCGCTGCCGATCCGCGCATAGAGGTTTTCCACGTCCGGCGTGCCCGGCTCGGAGAACACCATCCGGTGGACCGTGAACCCGGCCGCCGACAGCACCTCGTCCAGATAGGCGAGCGCGCCGCCTTCCTCAGGCGTCACGGACGGGCAGCCCAGCAAGTCACGGGCAAGGCGGATCGGATCGGTCGTCGGTGCAGCGGTATCGGTCATGAAGGCTCGTCGGTCTCCTTTCGGCAGATGAGCATTTAGAGCACTTGGCCCTGATATTGAAGCGATTCCGCAACGAACCAATCCAGCCGTTCGGCGGCAAAACGTCCGCGTTGGTTGTGGCCTTCGTGCAAATACCTCTTTTGCATCACCGTCCTTGCTCGTGTCCTCCCCCGTTTTTCGGGGTCGGTACATCCTGCGGGTGCACGAATTGTTCGCATTTTCGCGGTTCAATTGGCCGGTTGACCTTGCGCGGCCCGCACGCCGCCGCAGGCGCCTTACCGAGGGGGACGGCCTTTTGGACGAGACGACGACAGAGACCGCGGCAACGTCCGGCACCGGCTGGGGGCCGGCAATCGCCCGCGAATGGATGCTGGCGGCGGCGGCCGTCACCTGCGGCATCTTCCTCGTCTATGGCGAAACCCTCTTTCCGGACCTGTCCGATCCGGTCTCCCTCGTCCTCTTGTCGGCCTGGCTGTTCGCGATCGTCCTCGGCTCCGCCCTCGGCGTCGTCCGCCATGCCGAGCATGTCTCGGAGCGGCTCGGCGAGCCCTACGGCACGCTGGTGCTGACGCTCGCCATCGCCGCCATCGAGGTGATGAGCATCACCGCGGTGATGATGCATGGAGAGAACAACCCGACGCTGGTGCGCGACACGCTCTTTTCCGTCACCATGATCTTCATGGCCGGCATGGTCGGCATCGCGCTGCTCCTCGGCGCCATCCGCCACCGCGAGCAGAGCTTCAACCTGCAGGGCGCCAACGCCTATCTCGGGCTCATCGTGCCGCTCGCCGTGTTCAGCCTCGTGCTGCCCGAATTCACGCGCTCCACCTCCGGCCCGACCCTGACGCCCGCGCAGCAGTTCATGGTCGGCGCGATGGCGGCCGGGCTCTATATCGTCTTCCTCTTCATCCAGACGGGCCGGCACCGGGACTATTTCGCACAGCCCGATGTCGCCGTGGAAGCCGATGCCGGGGAAGGGCATGCGCCGCCGCCGCTGCTGCCGCACGTGCTGCTGCTTCTTGCCTATATCGTGCCGGTCGTCTTCCTCGTCGAACAGCTTGCCCGGCCGATCGACTACGTGATCGGGGCCTTCGGCGCCCCCCACATCGTCGGCGGCGTCATCGTCGCCGTCCTCGTGACGACGCCGGAAGCCATCGGCGGCGTCAAGGCGGCGCTGCGCAACCGGCTGCAGATCTCGGTCAACGTCTTCCTCGGCTCGGTGCTGGCGACAATCGGGCTCACCGTTCCGATCATGCTGGTGGTGTCCAACCTGATCGGCCTTGAGTTGGTGCTCGGCCTGCAGTCGACGGAGATGGTGCTGCTGCTCCTGGTGCTGGTGGTCAACGTCATCACCTTTTCCAGCGGCCGCACCAACCTCCTGCAGGGCGCCGTCCATCTGCTGTTGTTCCTGGCCTTCCTGTTCCTTTTGTTCCAGGACTGAAAACCCCTTTCGAAACCGTTTGTTGAGTCCTTGGCGCTAGGGTCTCCCGCAGTATGTGTGCGTCGCACGGATGCCGGTGCGACAGGAATTCGGGTCCAGGCCAGGGGGCATCGCATGACCGTTTCTTCTTCCCGACAATTCGGACTTCTCGCCGCTCTCGCCATGGTCCTGGCGATCGCCGTTGCCGGCGCCGGCGCGGCCCGCGCCCAGGACGCCGGCGATGCGACGACGGCCGTTCAGGAGGCCTCCAAGGAGGTCCGCGTCGGCTACCGCGTCAGCGCCCCCTTCGTCATGCGCGACGGCGACGGCAAGCTCGGCGGCATGGCCGTCCAGCTCTGGGAAAAGATCGCCGAAGAGCTCGGCTACACGGTGACCTACAACGAGTATCCGCATATTCCGGAGCTCCTGAAGGCGGCGGAGACCGGCGAGATCGACGTTGCCGTCGGCGGCATCTCGATCACCGAGGAACGCGCCAAGCATGTCGATTTCTCCCAGCCCTGGTTCGATGCCGGGCTCAGGGTGATGGTCGACGAAAGCGGGACGACGTCGTTTGGCGACATCTGGACCGGCCTGGCCGATGCCGGCTACCTGAAATCCTATGGCTGGCTGATCTTCATCATCATCGTCGCGACCGTCGGCCTCACCCTCTTCGACCGCCGCTTCGACAAGAACTTCACCAAGAGCTGGCGCGAAGGCGTCGCGGAAAGCTTCTATTCGGTCATGCTGGTGGTGACCAAGGGAACGCTGCCGAGCCGCTCCAAGCTGTTCGGCTGGATGGGCCGGATCTTCTCCGCCTTCTGGCTGGTCGTCGGCATCGCCGTCTTTGCCTACATCACCTCCTCGGTGACCAGCGTCATGACCAGCCTTGCCATCGAGGGCGGCATCAACGGTCCGGACGACCTCAACGGCCACACCATCGCCGTCTTCACCGGCAGCATCGGCGAGGAGGTGATGCGCAACGAGGGCATCGACACCCGCGGCTATGACGATGTCGATGCCGCGGTCGAGGCGCTGCGCGCAAACGACGTCGACGCCATCGTCGCCGATGCCGCCGTGCTGGAATATTACAAGCGCGAGCATCCCGGGCTCGGCCTCGACGTGGTTGGCCGCATCTTCCATCCCGACAAGTTCGGCTTCGCGCTGCCCTACAAGGACACGTCGCTGATCTTCCCGGTGACCGTCACGCTCTTGATGCTCCAGGAAGACGGCTTCGTCGACCAGCTCGAAAAGCAGTATTTCGGCGACGAAAGGTGAGGGACAGAAGGTCCGTCCGGCGGATGGCCTTCGGGCGGCAGGGCCGGCCCAGCGAACCGGCGTTTACGACGCGACCGAAAATGCTATGTAGGGCCGCATGACGACTGCGGCATCAGACCGGCAACGAACGCGCATCAGCCTGTTCTGCGCCTTGCGCGAGCTGCGGGGCCCTCTGGCCGCGCTGTCGCTTTTGATGTTCGTTGCCAACGTCTCCTTCGCCGGCGGCGTGGCGGTCGTCGTCGATGATGGGGCGGGCGGCTACAGGCTGGTCACCTGCCTCCATCCGGACGGCCACCGGATCGACGGCGACAGCACCGCCAGCGCCGTCACCGACTGCCTGACCTGCTGCCTCGGCGTCGCAAAGGCGATGGCCGTGCCCGAAGCGCCGGCCGACATCCTGCGGCCGATCGGCTATCTCACCTCCGCGCTTCCCGCGGCAACGGACCCCGCCGATCCGGCGGCCGCGCGGCACCGCTCGATCCGCGCCCCGCCGATCTTTTCCTGACACCCCGTGACCAATCGGGCCCGGCCTCGCCGATGGCATCCGCCGGCCGCCCGCTGCCATGAACGAACAGGAGAAGATGAGATGTCCCGACTTTCCGCGATCCTTGCCGCTGCAACGCTCAGCCTTGCCGCCGCGACCCTTTCCCCGGCCGCCCGTGCCGACGATCACGCCATGATGATGGAGGGCGGCTCGGCGACGATCGGCGATCTGCAACTGACCGGCGCCTGGACCCGCGCCACGCCGCCTGCCGCCCGCGCCGGCGGCGGCTATCTGAAGATCACCAACAACGGGTCAAAGACCGACTATCTGGTCTCCGGCTCGGTCGATTTCGCCGAACGGGTGGAGATCCACGAGATGTCGGTGATCAACGACGTCATGAAGATGCGCCACCTGGAAGACGGCCTGCCGGTTCCCCCGGGCGAGACCGTGGCGCTGGAGCCCGGCAGCTACCACGTCATGTTCATGGGCATGACCGAGCCGTTGACCGAAGGCAAGGCGGTCGACGTCACGCTGACCTTCAGGAATGCCGGCGACGTCACCATCAAGATGCCGGTCGCCAAGGTCGGCGCGCGCTCGCTGTCCGGCAAGGACGGCGGCGCGATGCAGCACGACCACGGCCAAATGGACATGCAAAAGAGCGAGTAGCCGCTCTTTTTCGATCCGAAACACAGTGCACCTTGCGCCGCCGCGAAAAACCGGCGGCGCCTTTTGGCCCATGGCCAGGCCTCAGAGCCAAATCAGTCGGGAATGTTCGCCCGCTTGCCGTAGGCGTTCGGTCCCTTCTCGCCCGCCATCACGCCGAGGAAGATCTCCGTCAGGATATTGACGAAGGGCACCAGGGCGAGCAGCGCCACGAAGCCCGTCAGCCCGTAATCATGCGCGCGCTTCGCCATCAGGGCGATTTCCGCCCAGACCATCGGGATTGCCGCAAAGGTGAGGATGGCGCCGACCATCGGCTGCGTCTGCGGGTAGCGCACCGCCGTGCCGAGCAAGATGATCGTTATCAGGTGCAAGAAGAACATGCCGAGCCAGTAGGGCTCGCGCGAAATCCGCCCGTCGATGCCGGCGAACAGCCAAAGGACGCCGCGCATCTTCGGCAGGCCGCCGCCCTGGCCCGTGCTCATGGCCGCGCCTTTGCGGCCATATGCCCGCCGAATTCGCGATATCCTCTCTGTCGCTTCGCCATTCAGTCGCGCAAGAGCTCGTTGATGGAGGTCTTGGAGCGCGTCTTCTCGTCCACATGCTTGACGATGACGGCGCAGTAAAGGCTCGGCCCCGGATCGCCGTTCGGCAGCGGCTTGCCGGGCATGGAGCCGGAGACGACGACGGAGTAGGGCGGCACCCGGCCCATATGCACTTCGCCGGTGTCGCGGTCGACGATCTTGGTCGAGGCGCCGATGAAGACGCCCATGGAGATCACCGAGCCCTCGCCGACGATGACGCCCTCGACGACTTCCGAGCGCGCGCCGATGAAGCAGTTGTCCTCGATGATGGTCGGGCCGGCCTGCAGCGGCTCCAAAACGCCGCCGATGCCGGCGCCGCCGGAAAGGTGCACGTTCTTGCCGATCTGGGCGCAGGAGCCGACGGTCGCCCAGGTGTCGACCATGGTGCCCTCGTCCACATAGGCGCCGAGATTGACGAAGCTCGGCATCAGGACGACGCCCGGCGCAACGAAGGCGGAACGGCGCACGGTGCAGTTCGGCACGGCGCGGAACCCGGCATTCTCGAAATCCATCGCCCGCCAGCCGTCGAACTTCGACGGCACCTTGTCCCACCAGGCGGCATCGCCCGGCCCGCCCTTGATGACTTCCATGGGGTAGAGCCGGAACGACAGCAGCACGGCCTTCTTGGCCCACTGGTTGACGACCCAGTCGCCGTCCTTCTTCTCCGCCACCCGGATCCGGCCCTTGTCGAGGAGGTCGAGCGCGGTGTCGACGGCCTCGCGCACCTCGCCCCTGGTCGAAGTGCCGATCGTCTCACGGTCGTCGAATGCGGCGTCGATGATGCCGGCAAGCGCGGCGATGTCCGTGTTGAGGTGATTCATGTCCGTGCGGGCTCCGGTCGTCTCGAAAAAGGCGGGGGTCACCCCGGTTGTCCGTTTTGAAGCGCGGACGATAGCCGCGGCGGTCCCTGAGTGCAATGCGGCCCCGTCGCCCTCCTTGCGGCACTCTTGCGCTGGTGCCGCGAAACGCCTACCGAGGGCGGGGCCGCGGGAGGCCCTCAAGGCGCGACAAGGGGAGAGGCGCAATGCAAGATGGCGAAGGCCGCCGGTCCGGCAAGGGCTTTCCGACCGCGGTCCAGGACCGCGAGGCCTGGGAGCGCACGCCCGACACGCCGCAGACCCTGTCGCCGGCCTACCGGCTCGCCTTCGATGACCCGGACTTCCTGCTGCGCCCGGAGCTGCGGCCGATGCGCCTGCAATTGGAGCTGCTGAAGCCGGAGATCATCCTGCGCGAGCGCGGCATCGATTCGACCATCGTCATCTTCGGCTCGGCCCGCATCGCGGCGCCGGGCGGCGAGCCGATCGTCGATGCCACGCCGGAGATCGCCGAACGGCTGGCCGCAAAGCAGCACTATTACGACGAGGCCCGCAAGCTGGCGCGGCTCGCCTCCCAGGAATCCATGAAGCATTACGGCCGCGAATTCGTCGTCTGCTCCGGCGGTGGGCCGGGCATCATGGAGGCCGCCAACCGGGGCGCGGCGGAAATCGGCGCCCCCTCCATCGGCCTCAACATCGTGCTGCCCCACGAGCAGGCGCCGAACGAGTACATCAGTCCGGCGCTGTCGTTCCAGTTCCACTACTTCGCCGTCCGCAAGATGCATTTCCTGCTGCGGGCCAAGGCGCTCGCCTGCTTCCCCGGCGGCTTCGGCACCTTCGACGAGCTCTTCGAGGCACTCTGCCTGATCCAGACCGGCAAGGTCGAGCCGATGCCGATCCTGCTCTTCGGCGAGGATTACTGGCGCCGCGTCATCAATTTCGAGGCCCTGGTGGAGGAGGGGACGATCGCGCCCCGCGACCTGCATCTGTTCTCCTATGTGGAGACGGCCGAGGACGGCTGGAAGATGATCCGGGACTATTACGACATCTAAAGCACTTTCCCAAAAAGTTGATAGACTTTTTGGATAAGAAATCGCGTCGAAACAGAGACCTAAAGCATGTTGCGTGTTTCGGAAAAACGCAACATGCTTTAACGGCGGCGCGGCCCGTTACTCCGGCCGGCGTATCTTCACGAGAATCTCGCCGAGGAACTCCGCCAGCCCGTCGGCGACAAACTCGATATGCGGGTCGGCCGAGCCTTCCAGTTCCCAGCTCTCCCGCAACACCTCTCTTGTGCCGCGCGGCACGATGAGGACCGTGCGCATGCCGAGCTCATGCGGGACGGTGAGGTTGCGCGGCAGGTCCTCGAACATCGCCGCCTTCGTCGGATCGATGCCCTTCAAGGTCAGGAAGCGGTCATAGGTCTCCGCGTGCGGCTTCGGCAGGTGGTCGGCGGCGACGATATCGAAGATATCCTCGAAACGGTCGGTGATGCCGAGCCGGTTCGCCACCTTTTCCGCATGGCTGACCGTGCCGTTGGTCATGATGAACTTGCGGCCCGGCAGCTTGTCGATGGCAGCGCCCAGTTCCGGGTCCGGCTGCACCGCGGAATGGTCGATGTCATGGACGTATTTGAGGAATTCGTCGGGCGAGATGCCATGCTCCAGCATCAGGCCGCGCAGCGTGGTGCCGTAGCGCCGGTAATAGTCCTTCTGCAGCCGATGCGCCTCGTCCGGCCCTGAGCCGGTCAGCCGCTGCACGAAGTCGCGCATGCGCACATCGACCTGGGCAAAGAGGTTGATGTGTTCCGGATAGAGCGTGTTGTCGAGGTCGAAGATCCAGGTATCGACGTCGCAAAACGCATCGAGGGAACGCAGGTGCTGGCGCAATTTAGTGCTCGGATAGGGGAAAGGGTTGTTGCCGGGAACCTATAGCGCCCAGCGGCAAACGCAACAGGCCCCGATGACCGTTTCGCGGATCATCCTGGTCACGATGGTCTTCCATCGTGACCAGGCAAGCGCGAACGCGCGCCGGCGCCGATGCGCCGAAAAGCCTGCGTGGCGCTTGAACGCAAGGATCATCCTGGTCGCGATGGCCTGCCATCGTGACCAGGCAAGGCCGAACGGCCGCCGGCGCCGATGCGCCGTAAAGCCTGCGTGGCGCTTGAACGCCAACTAACGAGTGATCAGCGTGCCGGCGCCGTGCTCGGTGAAGATTTCCAGGATCACCGGGTGCGGCACCGTGCCGTTGAGGATGACGACGCCTTCGACACCCTGGTCGAGCGCATCGATGCAGGTCTGCACCTTGGGGATCATGCCGCCATGGATGGTGCCGTCGGCGATCAGAGCCTTGGCCTCGGCCTCGCTCAGCTCCCGGATCAGCTTGCCGTTCTTGTCGAGGACGCCCGGCACGTCGGTGAGGAACAGGAGCCGCTTGGCGCTGAGCGCCCCGGCGATGGCGCCCGCGAAGGTATCCGCATTGACGTTGTAGGTGGCGCCCGCATCGTCGGCGGCGACCGGGGCCAGCACCGGGATGAACTCGCCGCGGGCAAGGAGGTCGATGACCTCGCGCCGCACCTTCTTCGGCTCGCCGACGAAGCCGAGGTCGACGATCCGCTCGATCGCCGATTCCGGATCGCGCACGGTCCGCTTCAGCTTTTCCACCGTGACCATGTTGCCGTCCTTGCCGCAAAGGCCGATGGCGCGCCCGCCCTCCGCGTTGATGGCGGCGACGATCTCCTTGTTGATGCCGCCGGCGAGCACCATTTCGACGACCGCGATGGTCGGCTCGTCGGTGACCCGGAGGCCCTCGCGGAACTCGCTCTTGATGCCGAGCCGTTCCAGCATCTTGCCGATCTGCGGCCCGCCGCCATGGACCACGATCGGGTTGACGCCGGCCTGCTTGAGGAGCGTGACGTCGCGGGCGACGGTGCGCGAGATTTCCGGATCGCCCATGGCGTGGCCGCCATATTTGACGACGACGGTGGTGTCGTCATAGCGCTGCATATAGGGCAGCGCCTCGGAAATCGTCCGTGCCCGTTTGATGAAGCTCTCAAGCTGCGGCAGCTCGACTGTATCCACGGCTGGCGGTCCTCGTTCTGGGTCTGTCGGGCTGTTCGGCCGCCATGCCGGTGCCGCGCGAGGCGGCTCCGGCGGCGCCGGAAAGGGTGGGCGACGCAAACAGGATTGTTCTGTCCCTAAAAAGACGCCGGATGCGCCCGCCGTCAAGGCGCGCTGCAGCGAAGCGCGGAAAGCGGGCGCGCCACCTTCACCCTAACCGTCGTAATTGGCCGGCAGCTTGTGGACGATGCCCTTGTGGCAGGAGATGCAATGGTCGCCGGTCTCGACCGCCTCGGTGTGCTTGCGCCGGGCGCGCCGGCTCTGCTCTTCCAACTCCATGGATTCAAAGTCGTGGCAGCCGCGACAGTTCTTCGACTTGCGGCTTTCCATATGGCGCCAGACCCGCTTGGCCATCACCAGCCGCTGCGCCTCGTATTTCTCCGGCGTGTCGATGGTGCCGAGGAGGTGGTGCAGTACGTCCTTGGAAGCGGCGATCTTGGCGATGTATTTGGCCGGGAAATCCTTCGGCACATGGCAGTCGGCGCAGCCCACATGGACGCCGGAGATGTTCTTGTGGTGGAAGCTGCGCTTGTATTCTTCGTAATTGGTCTGCATCTCGTGGCAGGAAATGCAGAACTCGGTGCGGTTGGTGTAGTCGAGGGCGGCGCTGAAGCCGACCATGGCAACGAAGATGCCGAGTGTGCCGAGAAACAGCGTGCCGAGCACGGCAGGCCGTCTCACCCAGTTCCAAAAACGCTTCACGTCTCGTTCCCACCCTTGGCGAAGGCGACGTTGCGCCTTCCGTTCATCTCGCGGCTGGTTTGCCGCTTTGCCTATGTGTTGCGCTCACAGATCGCTCTGACAGTCGGGACTCCCCGCCGGAGCGGGAAGTCCCTTCTGCCTCCGGGGGCGGTCAGGCTACCCCCAGGTGTCCTTGCGGATGTTGTTGTACCAGCTATGCGCGAAGGCGACCTCGCGCTTGCGCTGTTCGGGGCTGGCATCGACCGGCGTCAGGCCGCCGGCGCCCTCGACGCCGGCGATCGTGTTGTCGTCGGCTTTGTAGCGATAGACGGCGGCGACGGAGAAGCCGTAGTCGGTGCCGGCGATCGAGTAGCAGGTGTTGACGTAAGAGGGCTGCGGCATCTCCTTGCCGGCCAGCGCCGCAACGATCGCCGCCGCCGTGACCTTGCCCTGCGAGTTCGCCGAATAGCCCGACTTCGGCATCGCGGTGGCGATCGCGGCATCGCCGATCACATGCACGCCGGCATGCTTCGACGATTCGAACGTCATCTTGTCGACCGGGCACCAGCCGCTGTCGTCGGCGAGATCGGCATCGAGCGCGATCTTGCCGGCCTTCTGCGGCGGGATGTAGTTGATGACCGCCGGATCGAAGCTCTCGAAGTCGGTCTCCACGGTCATCGCCGCCGCGTCCAGCTTGTTGATCGCGCCGACCTTGGAGAAGGTGTTCCACTCGATCATGCTGTTGTCGGTGCCGTGGCCGTAGAGGTCTTTCCAGGCCTGCATGAAGAGGCCCTGCTTGGAGAATTTCTCCTTCGGATCGAGGATCATCACCTTCGATTTCGGCTTTTCGGCCTTGAGGTAGTGGGCGATCATGCTGGCCCGCTCATAGGGTCCCGGCGGGCAGCGGAACGGGTTCGGCGGGGCGATGATGACGACGAGGCCGCCGTCTTCCATGGCCTCCAGTTGCGAGCGCAGCAGCGCGGTCTGCGGACCGGCCTGCCAGGCGTGCGGGATCTTTTCCTGCGCCGCCTCGTCATAGCCCTCGATGCCGTCGGTGACGAAGCTGATGCCCGGCGCCACCACGCAGCGGTCGAAATTGAGGGTTTCGCCGCCGGCCGTGGTCACGGTCCTGGCGTCGGGATCGATGCCGGAGGCCCGGTCCTGGACCATGGTGATGCCCATGGACTTCAGCCCGTCATAGCCGACCTCGATGCCCTCCAGCGTGCGCTCGCCGCCGAGCACCTCGTTCGACATGAAGCAGGTGTGGTAGCTCGACTTCGGCTCCACCACGGTGACCGAGATGTCCGGATTGGCGAGCTTCAGGTAGCGCGCGGTGGTGGCGCCGCCGACACCGCCGCCGACGATGACAACATTGCCGCCGGTCGCCCGCGCGATGTGGGGAAGGCCGAGCGTGGCGCCGGCCACGGCGGCACCGCCGATCCTGATGAAGTTGCGGCGTGATAATCTGGTCATGGTGTCCTCCCCCTAGTTCTTCGAGCCGAAGAAGTGGATCACGGCTGTGACCCCGTCCTCGCCCTCGGTATCGACCAGTTCCTTCAGGTTGCGCATCTTCTTGCGCCGTTCCTTCGACGACAGCGCCTCGTTCTTTTCCAGGTCGCGCCGGCCGGAGATCAGGTCGTGAAGCTGGTGGTCGAGATAGGGCATCATCTGGCCGGCGAGCGCCGGATAGTCGATCGCCGACATGCCCTCGTCCTCGTGGCAGTCCTCGCACAGGTTGTCGTAGATCTGCTTGCCCCTGGCGACGAGGTCAGGGTCGGTGTTCTGGTCGACGACGCGGCCGAAGGGCTGCTTGGCGAAATAGTCGGCGATGAGCTTCAGCTCCTCGTCCGAATAGCCCTTGGCGATGCGCTGCATGATCGTCGACGGCCGCTCTCCTTCCCGGAACGCCACCATGGTCTCGAACATGTAGGCGGCATTGGTGCCGCCGATGGTCGGCGCCGCCGGCCCGTAGCTGGTGCCGTTCGGGCCGTGACAGCCATTGCAGGTGTTGGCGAGCATGGACGCTTCCAGCTCGGCCGCGGGCGCCTGGCCCGCGACGCTCACCAGCGCCATGACAGCGAGTGCTGACGAAAGAATCCCCCGAGCTTTCATGTTTCCTCCCTTCTGGTGTTTGGTTTTTATCGGGACGGAAAGCCTAATATTCATTTTTTTGAAAATAAACAGGTGTTTCGACGTACTCCGCAATAAAACGGCCGTATGGACATGTCGTTCCGCAGTGCAACATCAAGAGACGTTGCACGTGCAACACTTCGTTGTTTTGTTAGGAATAGTTTTCAGGTTTTTTCGGCGGAATTATCAAATAATACCAGGGTCGCGTACCGGAATCTCTGTCAGAGCGCGGAAAGACGACTGATCTCGGCCCGTAATTCGGCAATTCCGGTGCCTTTTTCCGAAGAGGTCACGATGATCTTCGGGTGCGCCGCAGGGCGCTTGGCAATGCCGGCGGCGGTCTTTTCGATGACCGTTTCCAGTTCGCCCTTTTTCGGCTTGTCGGCCTTGGTCAGCACGATCTGGTAGGACATCGCGGTGGCGTCCAAGAGGTCCATCACCGCGCCGTCGTTCTCCTTCAGCCCGTGGCGGGCATCGATCAGGAGATAGACGCGCTTCAGGCTGGTCCGGCCCTTCAAATAGTCGACGATCAGCCCGGTCCAGTTGGCGACCGCGGTCTTGGCGACCTTGGCGTAGCCGTAGCCGGGCATGTCGACGATGACGATGGGCGAGGTGGCGGCGGTCTCAGCAGCTGCGAAGAAGTTGAGCTCGCGGGTGCGGCCGGGCGTGTTGGAGGTGCGGGCGAGCGCCTTCCTGCCGGTCAGCGCGTTGATGAGGCTCGACTTGCCGACATTGGAGCGGCCGGCAAAGGCGACCTCGATGCCGGCTTCCGGCGGCAATTGCCGGGTCGCCGCGACGCCGAGCAGGAACTGCCAGGGCCGGGCGAACAGGAGCCGCCCGGCCTCGATCTCGGCCTCGGTGAGAGCGTCCGGATCGCTGTCCGGGCTCTGGTCTTGCGGGTCGTCGGCCATCGCGGCGGACCGGCAGCAGCCCCTAGCTGCCGCCTTCCTTCGGTTTCTTCTTCTTGAAGGTGTCGGCGACGTTCTTGAACAGCTCCACCTTCACCCCCTGGCGCCGCATGATGACGTATTGCTGCAGGATCGAGAGCGAGTTGTTCCAGGCCCAGTAGATCACCAGACCGGCCGGGAACGAGGCCAGCATGAAGGTGAACAGCACCGGCATCCAGGTGAAGATCATCTGCTGGGTCGGGTCCGGCGGCGCCGGGTTCAGCTTCATCTGCAGGAACATGGTGACGCCCATGATCAGCGGCCAGACGCCGATCATCAGCATGTGCGGCGGGTCCCAGGCAATGAGGCCGAAGAGGTTGAAGACCGATGTCGGGTCCGGCGCGGCCAGGTCCTGGATCCAGCCGAAGAACGGCGCGTGGCGCATCTCGATGGTGACGAACAGCACCTTGTAGAGCGCAAAGAACACCGGGATCTGAATGACGATCGGCAGACAGCCGGACAGCGGATTGATCTTCTCCTTCTGGAAAAGCTCCATCTGCGCCTGCTGCTGCTTCACCTTGTCGTCCGGGAAGCGCTCCTTCAGGGCCTGGACCTGCGGCTGGATCTTCTTCATCCGGCTCATCGACACGTAGGACTTGTTGGCCAGCGGGAAGAACACGAGCTTGACCATCACGGTGACGACGAGGATGGCGATGCCGAAATTGCCGACCAGCCGGAACAGGTAGTCGATGATGTAGAACAGCGGCTTGGTGATGAAATAGAACCAGCCCCAGTCGATCAGGAGGTCGAAGCCCTCGATGTCGTAGGCATCGCCGTAGCGGTCGATGACGGCGACCTGCTTGGCGCCGGCGAACAGGCGCTGCTCGGTCGTCGCCGAGCCGCCGGCCGCGACCGTCACCGGATCGGCCAGGTAGTCGGCCTGGAAGATGTTCTTGGCCCCCGCCGCGCGCGAAGAGAACTTCGGCTGGAACTGGGTGCCCTGGCGCGGGATCAGCGTCGCCGCCCAGTACTTGTCGGTGATGCCGAGCCAGCCGCGCGAGACCTTCGGCGGCGTCACGTGGCGGGCATCCTCCGTCAGGTCGTCATAGTCGACCTCCTGCAGGCCTTCGTCGCCGAAGACGCCGAGGAGGCCCTCGTGCAGGATGTAGAAATTGGTCGTGTGCGGCTTGCCGTGGCGCGAGATCAGCGCATAGGGATAGAGGACGGCGGCATCATCGCCGCTGTTCTCCACCGCGTCGGAGACGGTGAAGAGATAGTCGTCGTCGACCTTATAGGTGCGCTTGAAGGTGAGCCCGGCGCCATTGTCCCAGGAAAGCACGACCGGGCTCGAGGGCGTCAGCGTCGCCCCGCTTTCCACCGACCACACCGTGTCGGCGGTCGGCAGCGACAGGTTCGCGGCCGGATCGGCGACCCAACCCATCTCCGCATAGTAGGCATCCGGTGCGCCGGACGGCGAGAACAGCACGATGTTGGGGCTGTCCGGCTTCACGGTCTCGCGGTACTGCTTGAGTACGATGTCGTCGATGCGCCCGCCCTTCAGGTTGATCGAGCCGGAAATGCTCGGCGTGTCGACGGGGACGCGCGCGCTGTTGGCGATGGCGGCGGCCCGGCTCGTCTCCGCGGCGGCCGGCGCGGTTCCGCCCGGCTGCGGCGTTGCCTGGCCCGGCGTCGGCGTTGCCGGCGGGGCCGCCGGCGCGGCGCTGTCGCTACCGGGCGTAACATCCGGCGCCGGCGAGCCCGGCGTTGCCACCGTCTGTTCCTGCTGCTGCGTCTCCAGCGCCGCCTGGCGCTGCTGTTCCTGCTCGATCTTCGGGCCGGCGTAGAAATACTGCCAGGCCACCAGCACCACCAGCGAGAGGACGATCGCAAGGATCAGGTTGCGGTTTTCGGACATCGAATGCTCTCGCTGTTGTCTTGCCTGGCAAAGGGCCGCTCGCGGCCGCGCCGCACTGGCCCGTCTTGCTGGCCCGAACGCATCAGGCCGTGTGTCTGGGGGACCGCTTGGTCTTGTGGATCATTCCAATCGCTGCCGAAAGGTCTCGTGTCAACAGGTCGAACGGCACCCGGAGCGCCTTGCGCCGGCCGATCAGCACGTAATCGCAGCCGCCGCGCGCCTGCGGCAGGACCTCTTCGACCGCTGCCTTCAGGCGCCTGCGGATGCGGTTGCGCTCCACGGCATTGCCGGTGCGCTTGGTCACCGTGAAGCCGAAGCGCGGCGGTGCCTCCGCCGGCCGCTCGCACAGTCCCTGCAGCACGAACGCAGAACGCGCCGCCCGCGCGCCGCGGGCAGCGTTCAAGAATTCGGAGCGCTTTTTCAGGCGGTTCATGACGCAAGAGGCGCTCAAAGCGGTGCGGGGCGCCGGGGTGGCCTCGGTCATTGCCGCGCCGTCCCCTGTCGCCGTCCGCTACGCTGAAAGGCGCTTGCGGCCACGGGCGCGGCGCCGCGCGATCACCTGGCGGCCGCCCTTGGTTGCCATGCGGGCACGAAAACCGTGCCGCCGTTTGCGCACCAGCTTGCTGGGTTGAAAAGTCCGTTTCATCACATGCCACCGCCGGCTGGCGGCCTCTTTACCTGTTGCGAATTGTCCAATGAGGTCTCGCGACAAGACGTCGCGACACGCCGGTCGCGGCGATCCTCTGCCTTTCGGCTGCGCTGCCGGGCTTATAAGGGCGCCTCTGCGGCAAGTCAATCGCGCCGCGTCGCCGCAACGGCGGAAATCTGGCGCCCAGGCTCACGTCCGGACTCACGTTCCGGTTCACGCCGGGGTGAGCGGCGGGTGAGGTCGGATCAAATGACCTTGAGGAGGACGCGCCAAGCCGCCGTCATCGCTACATTGCCAATATGCGGGGCGCGCCGGCACGAGGCAACGGCCGGCACCGTACCCGGGATCGGCACCGGCCTCGCGCCGTGCGCTTGACCCGGGCCGCAATACAACGAAGGAATGAAAGACAGGCATGTCGATCGACGAGGCAGAACGGGGCACGCGGCCCGCACGCCCGGCAAGGCGGGGCAGGGACGAGCCGGTTGGGGGTGACAGGGGTTTGGCAATACACGCAAAGCGCTGGGTGCCGCTGGTCGCCATCCTCGCCCTCATGGTCGCCGGCTATCTGGCCGGCTGGCACGAATATCTGAGCCTGTCGGAGCTGATCCGCCACCGCGAGACGGTTTCCGGCTTCATCGCTGAAAACCTGGTCACCTCGATCCTCATCTATGCGGCCGTCTACGCCGTCGTCATCGCGCTCTCCTTTCCCGGCGGCTCTTTCCTGACGATCGCCGGCGGGCTGTTCTTCGGCTGGCTTATCGGCGGCCTCGTCACCGTCGTTGCCGCAACGCTGGGCGCCACCGCCATCTTCCTGGCCGCCCGCACCTCCCTCGGCGATGCGCTTCGTGCCCGCGCGGGGCCCCGGCTCGCCCAGCTTTCCGAAGGCTTCCGCAAGGACGCCGCGAGCTATCTCCTGTTCCTCCGGCTGACGCCGATCTTCCCGTTCTGGCTCGTCAACCTTGCTCCCGCGCTGTTCCGCGTGCCGCTCGGCACCTACATGGCCACCACCGTCATCGGCATCATTCCCGGCACCTTCGCCTATGCCGTCTTCGGCTCCGGCCTCGACAGCGTCATCGCCGCCCAGGAACAGGCCAATCCCGGCTGCGGCGCGAGCGGCACCTGCTCGATCGACACCTCGGCGATCCTGACGCCGGAGCTGATCGCCGCCTTCGTCCTCCTCGGCGTCGTCGCGCTGATCCCGGCGGCCCTGAAAAAATGGCGCCGCGCCCGCACGGCCGGCAAGGAAGCGAACAAAAGCTGAGCCGCCGCGTTATCCTGCCGCAATATTCCGGGCGGGCCCTCGGTCCGTCCGCCCTGATTTTTCATTCCCTGGAGCAACGATGAGCGAGACCCTCACCCCCGACATCTGTGTCATCGGCGCCGGCTCCGGCGGCCTCACGGTGGCGGCCGCGGCTGCCTCCTTCGGCGTGCCGGTCGTGCTCATCGAAAAGGGCGAGATGGGCGGCGACTGCCTCAACACCGGCTGCGTGCCGTCGAAGGCGCTGATCGCCGCGGCAAAGCACGCCCATGCTTTTTCGACCGGCGAACCGTTCGGCATCGCGGCTCAAGTGCCCGCCATCGACTTCGAAAAGGTCAACGCCCACGTCCACGACGTCATCGCGGGGATCGCCCCGCATGACTCCGAGGAGCGCTTCGAGGGCCTCGGCGTCACCGTCATCCGCGCCGAGGCCCGCTTCACCGACCGCGACACGGTCGTTGCCGGCGGCACCACCATCAAGGCCCGCCGCTTCGTCGTCGCTGCCGGTTCTTCGCCCGCCGTGCCGCCCATCGACGGGCTGGCAGGGGTGCCGTATCTCACCAACGAGACGATCTTCGACCTCAAGACGTGCCCGGAGCACCTGATCATCGTCGGCGGCGGTCCGATCGGCATGGAGATGGCCCAGGCCCATCGCCGCCTCGGGGCAAAAGTCACTGTCCTGGAAGCGGCAAAGGCCCTGCCGAAGGACGACCCGGAGAACGCCAAGGTGGTGCTCGATGCGATCCGGGCCGAGGGCGTCGAGATACGCGAGGGCGTCACCGTCAAATCCGTCGCCAGCGACGGACCCGGCATCGCCGTCACCGTGGAGACGGGTGAGGGGGCCAGGGAGCAAATCGCCGGCTCGCACATCCTCGTTGCCGCCGGCCGCACGCCGAACCTTGCCGGCCTGAACCTGGACGCCGCCGGCATCGCCGCCGACAAGAAGGGAATTTCGGTCGATGCCGGCCTTCGCACTAGCAACCGCCGCGTCTATGCCATTGGCGACATCGCCGGCGACCTGCAGTTCACCCATGTCGCCGGCTACCACGCCGGCCTCGTCATCCGCTCCATCCTCTTCCGCCTGCCGGTCAAGGCGAAGACGCCGATCATCCCCTGGGTCACCTACACCGACCCCGAACTCGCCCAGATCGGCCTCACCGAGGACGCCGCCCGCAAGGAGCACGGTGATGCGGTTACCGTCCTCACCGTGCCCTTCACCGGCAACGACCGCGCCCGCGCAGAGCGCCGCACGGAAGGCCGCATCAAGGTGGTCGCTAGAACGGGTGGGCGCATCCTCGGGGTCAGCATCGTCGGCGTCTCGGCCGGCGAGCTGATCGCGACCTGGGCGCTCGTCGTCTCCGCCGGCCTGAAGCTTCGCGACCTCACCGGTGTCGTAGCGCCATACCCCACTTTCTCGGAGGTCTCGCGCCGTGCCGCCGTCGATTATTATGCCCCCGGCGCAAAGAATCCCTGGGTCCAGCGGCTCGTTCGCTGGCTCCGGGTCTTTGGATAAGCCGCGACCGTTCCTAAATAACAGCATGCGGGAGCATTTTGAGCGGCGCCGGCGGCGCGGCGCCGGAGCCAGGAGCATTTATGGACGCGGGGGCCGACAACGGGGGGCAAAGGGGCACGGCGACCAGCGCCGGGCCGGAGGGATTGCGCGCCGGCGGGCGCCACCGTACCGGGCTTTCCGGCAAGCTGCTGTTCCTCACCATCCTTTTCGTGATGCTTTCCGAAGTGCTGATCTATGTGCCCTCCGTCGCCAATTTCCGCGACGGCTGGCTGCGCGACCGGCTGACCATGGCCGGCATCACCGCGGTCTTCCTGCATGGCGAGCGGTCCTTCGACAGGGCGACCCAGGACAAGCTGCTGGAGGCTTCCGGCGCGCTCGCCATTGCCGGCTATGACGGCGAGCGCCGGCGCCTGATCGCCGCGACCACCATGCCGCCGGAGGTCGACAGCCACATCGACATGCGCGACATGGACCCCTGGACCTCGGTCGCCGAGACGTTCGAGACCCTGGTGTTCGGCGGCGACAGGACGCTTCGCGTCGTCGGCGCCCCGGCCATGGGCGAGGGCTTCGTCGAAATCCTGATCCGCGACGCGCCCCTGCGCGAGGCGATGCTGACCTTTTCCCGCAACATCCTGGCGCTCTCGCTGATCATCTCCGCGATCACCGCGACCCTCGTCTATCTCTCCCTGCGCTGGCTGTTCGTGCGCCCGATGCAGCGGCTGACCCGGGCGATGGCCGAGTTCAGCGACGACCCGGAAAACGCCGACACCGTCATCGCGCCCTCCGGCCGCGCCGACGAGATCGGCGATGCGGAGCTCCGGCTTGCCGCCATGCAGCGCGAACTGGTCAAGACCCTGCACCAGAAGCGCCGGCTCGCCGACCTCGGCCTTGCCGTCTCCAAGATCAACCACGACCTGCGCAACATCCTCGCCTCTGCCCAGCTCTTTTCCGACCGCCTCGGCACGCTGGAGGACCCGACGGTCCAGCGGGTGACCCCGAAGATCGTCGGCGCCCTCGACCGCGCCATCGGCTACACCCGCTCCGTGCTGGAATATGGCCGTGCCGGCGAGGCGACGCCGGAGCGCCGGCTGATCCGGCTCTCCCACCTTGTCGACGACGTCGGCGACCTCCTCGGCGTTGCCGGGTCCGAGACGATCGAATGGACCAACGCGGTCGCCCCGGAACTGGAGATCGACGCGGACCCGGACCAGCTCTTCCGCGTCCTGATGAATCTCTGCCGCAACGCCGTCCAGGTGCTGGACGGCAAGGGCGACCCGACGCTGGTCCGCCGGCTGGAGGTCGGCGCAAGGCGCGGCGACGGCGCGACGCTGATCCAGGTCCGCGACACCGGCCCCGGCGTGCCGGAACAGTTGCGCCCGACCCTTTTCCAGGCGTTTTCCGCAACGGCGCGAAAGGGCGGCACGGGCCTCGGCCTTGCGATCGCCGCCGAACTGGTGCGCGCCCATGGCGGCACCATCAGCCTCACTGACGCCGGCCCCGGCGCCTGCTTCGAGATCCGCATCCCCGATCGCGGCCGGAACGGAGGCAAGAACGGCACGCGGGAGCGCGGCAGGCCTGACAACGGGCAGAACGGCAAGGCCGGATAGGGGCGCTCCTCCCGGCCTTCCGATTTCCGGAGCTGATGTCCCCGACGACCCGCCCGTCCTCGGCGATCGTCCGGTGTCGACGTGGGATTCGATCGGCAAATCATCGAGTCTCAGCCAGATAGCCGGCGAATTTCCGCCATGCTGTCGCGGCCGTTGAAAACATTGTCGCCAAGGCTTGCAATTCGGATCGGATCGACGTACCTCTAGCCTCCGCTTCGGCAGTGCGCTGCCGCAGGCGACAGGGGTTTGGCCCTATAATCGGCCACCTCGAGACGGCAGGCGCCGGTAGCTCAGCTGGATAGAGCACCAGACTACGAATCTGGGGGTCAGGAGTTCGAATCTTCTCCGGCGCGCCATTTCTTTTCGCTCACGCCACTTTTTTCGCTCACGACAGTCTCGCGGCGCTCGACGTCTCCGCGGCGGCGGCCTGGCCGGCCGGCGCCCGTTCGGGCTTGCGAACCCTTGCGGGTTCGGCCGGCCTTCCTTCACATTCCACACCATAGCGCTCACGACGGTCCCGTTTTTCACATCGTCTCCAGGGGACGAACGAAAGACCGGACGCGATGCGGATCGCGAAACTGCGCTTCGGTGATGGTGTGGGGTTCGCCGATGCGCCGCCCTTGTGCCGGCCGGACGGAGTGTCCCGGCCCTATCTCGCCGATATCACATAGGGCAGCATGACGACGGACATGCCGGTCTCGCACGCGGTGCTGAGGGTCTCGAAGAACGATGATCCTGAGATCGCCTGGACGAGCGAACTCGTGCTCGTCTGGCCGGCGGTCGGCGCGAAGGTGCGGAAGTCCGTCCGGTCGCGGCAGGCGACCAGCACGATCGCCTCGAAATTCGATTGGCTGCCGGGCGCCGGTGCGCTCATGATCGCCGGGTCGCCGGGCGGCGGGAAGGTCATCGTCTCGCCGGCGGCAAGGTCGATCCGCGACGTCCCGGAGCGCGGATAGAGCCGCACCACGGTCTCGTTCTCGAACCAGGCAAAGACCCCGAGGCTGACGGCGACGTCCCCTGCGGTCGCGGTGAACCGGATCGGGTCGCGCACCGTTATCCGGTCCTCAAGCAACTTGGCCTCGATCAGCGGCTCGGCATCGAACAGCCGGACGCCGGCATCGAGGCTGGCCGTTGCCGCGCCGTCCCCGGTGCGGCCCGCCGTCCAGGCCTCGCCATGGGGAATGCCGTGGCGGATCGCGGTGAGTGCCTCGGCCCACTGGTCGTAAGTCGAAATCGGGGCGGAGGCCGGCTCACCGGTTTCGGCGGCGGCCTCGATGGCGCCCGCCCGGGCCTGCGCCCGCGCCGCCATCCGCACCGCCTCGTCCGTCGCCAGGTCGTCGCTCTTTATCGCGCCGCCGGTCGCCTCGAAGCGGGACGGCCGCGGCGGCGGGGCCGGCGGAAGGGCGGGGGTTGGCGCGACACGCGCCGTCTCCCGGCTGCGGTCCGCCGGTTGTTTCTCGTCATCGCCGCCTTTCCCCGGTGCCGCTTCCTCTTCCGCGCTCGGCTCCGGCTCCGGCCGGGCAACGGCCCGCGCCGCGACGGCAAGGTCGTAGTCGCTCGGCCAGGAACCGTTGTTGCGGATGATGAGTGTGAAGCGTCGTGTCCGGTCGGAGGCGGCAAGCCGCAGATCCTCGTCGGCGACGCCGGAAAGGCGGCTTGCGCCGACGGTAGTGCCGTCGCGATCGCGAAGCAGGAGGTCGAGGTCCTCGCTCGCGCTTGAAAGGGCGATGGCAAGGTCAAGGTCCGGGCCGAGGCTGACGGGGATCTCCCTGGTCGCGCCGCCGCCGACGACCTGCCGGTCGCGCGCGACGCTCGCCGGCGCGGTGATCTCGATCGGCTCCGGCGCCGTCTGCGCGCCGGCCGGGATGGTCCGCGACAGGCCGAAGGAAACGGCGAGCGTCTCCGCCGTGTCGCCGACGAGCCGCAGCCGCGCCACATATTGCCCGGCATCCAGAAGCACGCTGCCGCGGCCGCCGCCGAGCACGATGGTCTTTTCCACCGATCCGCCTTCCCGCCGAAGGCTCGCCTCGAACCGGTGCTCCGCGTCGACGGGCGCCGTCTCGGCAACCTCCAGGGAGACGCGGGCAAGCTCGCCGAGGCCGAAGACGAAATGGGCGACGTCGCGGTCCGGCTCGAAGATGAGGGGCGCGCGCGTGAAGCGGTCGTCGAGGGAGCCGAACTCCGCCGGCCGGCTTTCCAGCGCCCCGGGCGGCTGCACCGTCTCCTGGATCGGGTCGGCCGAGAGCGTCACCACGAGGCTGCCTGCCTCTCCGCTGGAAAGGTCGAGCATCATGACATAGTCGCCGGCGCCAAGGTCGATGGCCTCGTCCAGGTCGCCGCCGTCGATCTCCTTGCCGGCGAGCCGGCGGGCCGTCGCCTTTTCAAAGAGCGCGAAACGAACGAGGCGCGGCGAGCTTGCCGCGACCTGGACGGCTGCCCGCTCCGTCAGGCTGAAGGCGAGATAGCGCACGGCCGCTTCGGCCGGCACCTCGAGGGACGGGCGGATCGGCTCCGTCGTGAGGTCCGGCAACAGCCGCGCGGTCTCGAAGCTGGCACCCTCGTCCACCCGGTAGCGCACCGTCGGCGGGGCCGGCTCGGCCGCTCTCGGCGGGGCCGAGACGGCAAGGCTCAGTGTGTAGTCGTAGGGCCCGTCGCTCGTGCGCTGAAGGCGGACGGTATAGCGGCCGGGAGCCAGCCGCTCGCGGGCGACGGCGGCGACGTCATCCTTGCTGTCGAGGCGGCGCACCAAATTGCGGGCATCGTCGTAGAGAACGAGCTCGCCCGCGCCGGAACGCCGTTCCACGCGCAGTTCCAGGACCGAGGCGGCACCGGTGCGGAGCGTGTAGTAGTGATCCTCGCGATAGGCCGGGATCGATCCCTGCCGGGTGACGCTGTCCGTTCCCCCGGCGGTGAGGGTGCCGAGATCGGCCGCACCGTTGATGTTGCGGCCGGGGCGCTCCTTGCCCTGAAAGAACGCCGCCGACAGTTCGAACTCGTACGGCACTTCGCCGGCGTCCTGCGCGATCGTCAGATAGTGCGTACCGGCATCCAGTTCGGCGACGAGGCCGTCGCCCGCCTTGATCAGGCGCCGCGCCTCTCCGGTCTCGTCCTGCAACGAAAGGCCCGAAAGGCGGTCCGCCGGATCGACCACCAGTCGCACATCTGCGGGCTCTGAAAGCCGGAAGCCGTAGACGTCCGCCGGATCGCCGCCGCCGACGGCGTCGGCAAAGGAGAGGGGCTCGGTGCCGAGGACGCCAAGGTCGCGGGCCGTTTCCACGCTGTCGCCGGCGGCATCGACGGCGGCCGGCTGCCGGGTCAGGAAATAGCCGGCGGCCGCGGCGGCAAGGAGCACCACGGCGATGACCAGGGCAACGAGCGCCGGCTTGCGGTTGCGTTCTGCGCTCGCAGGTACGTCCTGATCGGGGAACGGGCCGGTCTCGTCCTCGTCGTCGGTATAGAATTCCGTTGTCGCCGCCGGGCGCGGCGGCGGCGCCAGGTTTTCGTTCTCATCCGTCCCCGCGCCGTCGTCGTCGAAGGATGCCCGCCACTCGGCGATGCTTTGCGGGCGGTCGCCCGGCCGGATGTTGAGCGCCCAGTCGACGGCGGCCAGAAACGCGGGGTCGTAGCCGGAAAGCCCGGCCGTCGCCAGTTGCACGCACGGATCGGCCGCCCCGGACAACGTCGATTCCACCCTGAGCGGCGCCTCGGGCGGATCCTCGCAAAGGATCAGGCGGTAGAGCACCGCCGCCAGCGAATAGACGTCCGTGTAGGGCCCCTGATTGGTGCTGGTGCTGTACTGCTCATAGGGGCTGAAGCCCGGCGAAACGATCGCCGCCATGGTCTGGCTTTTGCCCGCCACCGTGTTGCGCGCCGCGCCGAAGTCGATCAGCACCGGCCGCCCGTCGGCGGCGATCAGGATGTTGTCCGGCTTGATGTCGCGGTGGGTGATGCCCTTGGCGTGGATTGTCGCCAGGGCATCCAGCAGCGGCCGCGTCAGGGCCGTCAGCGCCGCCTGCGGAACGCCGCCGCCGTAGCGCTCCGCCCAGTCGCCGAGCGTCTCGCCGTCCACATGATCCATGATCATGTAGCCGGTGCCGTGGGCGCGCATGAAATTCAGCACCCGCACGATGTTCGGATGGGTCAGGTTGGCGAGGATACGCGCCTCTTCCAGGAACCGGTCGAGGCCCCAGCGGAAGATCTCGTCATATTCCTGCGACTGGATCATCACCGTCTGCGTCGCGTCGCGGAACGCGATGCTCGACGGCAGGAATTCCTTGATGGCGACGTGCTGCCTCAGCGTCGTGTTTTCCGCATCGTAGGTGATGCCGAAGCCGCCCTGGCCGAGGACGCCGTGGATCGTGTAGTCGCCGAGGACGGCTCCCGGAGCCAGCGCGTGTTGTTCTGAAATCGCCATCGCCGCCTGCCGGCCTCAACTGTTCTTCTGCACCAGGAAATCGACGGCGCCGATGGTGAGGCGTTGGCCGGGCGCGAGGCGGCGCGGCTCGGACGGCGGCAACCGGACGCCGTCGAGGAACGTCCCGTTGGTCGAGTTCATGTCTTCCACCTGGGGCTGGCCACCCGCCAGCAGGAACCGGCAATGGCCGCCGGCGGACACCGCCTCGTGGCTGATCACCGCATCGCAGCGGTCCGGATCGCGGCCGACGACGAGGCCGCGCCCGGAAAGGTCGTCGGAGGAAAACTCAATGACGATCTGCTGGCCGGACTTCGGCTCGATGCCCTTCAGCACCCACTGGGTGCCCTTCGACGAGCGCTCGCCATATTTGCGCTTCTGCCAGTCGGTGCTGCTGAGGAACAGGAAGCGCTGGTCGACGAAGCCGAGTTCGTCGCCGGAGCCGATGCCGACCGGCCGGTTGGCGGCGAGCTTGCGCCCGTTCAGCCGGGAGCCGTTGCGCGAGCCGAGGTCCTCCACCAGGAAGCCCCGGTCGGTGAAGGTGAACCGCAAGTGCTCGCGCGAGACCTGTGGCAGGTCGAGGACGAGCCCGCCGGATCTGGGCGCACGCCCGAGCACGACGCCGCCGGCGGCCGCCCGCGCAACGTCGATGCGGTATTCCGACCCCACATGGCGCGAGCCCTTCGGCACCAGGTAATGGTCCTCGCGGACCACCGGACCCCTGCTGCCACCGCCGGAAAACAGCGCGGTGACCCGCTGCATCAGCGTCGGCTCGGTGCCGGGGCCGCGCGACCCCGGTCCGGCCGGGACGGACTGGCGCGTCGCCGCGCCGAGCGCGACGAACAGCGCAACGATCGCCAAAACGCCGGTAAGCGCAACGCCCGCGATCAGATAGTACTGGCGCAGCGCCGGGACGCACGGGCTGGTGACGATCGAGACCGGGATGCCGCGTTCGGTCAGGGTCTTGGCGATCTCGCTGGCATGGGACGAAAAGAACGTCGAATTGGCATTGATCGCATAGACGTTGCCGCCGGCATCCTTGAGCCGTTCGACGGCGCGCTGGGTGTTGACCGCGACCACCTCCTTGCAGGCGTTGATCAGCGGTCCGCCCGAATTGCCCGGATTGATCGGCGCGGTGTGCTGCACGATCTTCAGCGGATGGTTCTTGGTCTCCGACCACGATCCCTCCACGACCCGGCTGACCTCGCCGCGCGTGCGGGTCGAGATCAGCGCCACATCCTGGGTCGCCTTGGTCACCTGGTCGCTGGCGCCGGGAAAACCGATCGCGGTGACGGTGTCCTCCTTTTCCAGATCGCCCGTGTTGAGCTCGAAGGCCGGGGCGTTCAGCCCGGGAACATGGAGGATCGCCAGGTCCAGTTCGTCGGATGCCCACGTCAGGTCGGCATGGAATTCGACCGGCTTCTCGCCCTCCGTCTTGACGAAGATCTCGAACTGCGACTTGCCGAGAACGGGGACGTCGGCACCGCTGATGACGTGCTGGTTGGTGACGACATATTCGGGCGCCACAACGAATCCGGTGCCCGTTGCCCCGCTGATGTCGCGCTTTTCGTCGACCCGGATCTTGAGCACGAAGACGACGCTGTCGTCGACGTCGAACCGGTCGCATCCGGCAAGGCCGGTGAGCGTGAGGAACAGAACGAAAAGTCCGATTGCGCGACGCACCTGCAACGTCCCCCCGGCCGTCAATCGTCAAAAAAACGCCTGCATGCGCCAAAACACGGAACCGATCCGGTTGTCACAACGCCCGATTCGGCCGCTCTGGAAGGCGCATGTCCTGGTTGCGGAACTTTGCATAAACGGGTACCACTGACAAGTTGCCGAGACGGGCCCGCGACGCCGTGGTGGCCTTGAGCTCATTAGTGTTTTTACGGTGCCTGAGGCACGCGCGGGGTGTTGCACGGGGGGCATTTGGAGCGATGGAATTGTTGATTGCCACGTCGGTCCGGCGTCTCGCAGGGGTGCTCTGCGCGGCTTTGGTCGGCGTGTCGGTGCTGGCAGCGCCGGGCAGCGCGGCTTCGGAAAAAATCCTCACCAGGTGCTCAGTTCTGGGCGAGGCCTCCAAGACCAGATGCCTCATCCGCTCGGTCGACGGCGCCGCGATCACCCGTGTCGAGGCGACGGTCGACGGGCGCCGCAAATCCGTGGAGACCCTGCGGCAGGTGCCCGAGGATCCGGACGATCCGGCCGAGTCGATCGCCATCCTCTTCATGATCGACGCCAGCAAGTCGATGACGGTCGACGCCTTCATCGCCATCGCCGACCAGATCGCCGACATCGTCGACATGAGCAAGCCGCGCCACCGCTTCGGCCTGGCGACCTTCCACGACGATCTCTACCTCAAGGTCGCGGTCGGCGCCGACAAGTCGAAGATCCAGACGGCGCTCGGCAACCTGGAGCGCGACGGCGACAACACGGCCTTCTATGAGGCCGTGAAGAAGGGGCTGGACACGTTGTCGCGGGAGCGCTCGCAGCGCCGCTTCCTGGTCGTCATGTCCGACGGCCTGTCGGAGGACAACGCCTATTTCCCCGATGACATCGTTCCGCTCGCCCGCCAGGCCAACATCGCCATCGTCGGCCTTGGCTACCCGAACCCGAACCAGGACCCCAATGCCATCCCGCTGCAGCCGATCAAGCGGCTGGCGGAGGAAACGGGCGGCCTGTTCGAGAGCGCCGACGCCGACGGCCTGTTGCCGGCGGACTTCGCCGGGACGCTGTTTTCCCTGACCGATTCCGGCGTTTCCGCGCGGATCGATACCAGCGACGAGGCCGGGACCGGCAATCTCATGCTGCTGGTGACCGACGCGGACGGCGCCACCGCGCAGTCGGCGCATACCCTGACCTTCTCCGGCAAGGTGCCGCTGCTGCGCCGCGTCCAGGAGACGGCGGAGGAGATGTGGGCGAACCAGCCATTGCTGCTTGCCGCGATCGCGCTGGTCTTCCTTCTCGTCCTGTTCCTGCTGTTGTGGCTCATTTCCCGGCTGTTCGCACGGCGGCCGGATGACCGCCGGCGCGACGCCGTCGACACCCTGCCCCAGGATGACGGCCTCTGCGAGGGCGGGGACGGCGACAACGAGAACATGCGGCTGCCGCCGGCCATCATCTACGCCCATATCGACGTGCTGGAGGGCGACCCGCCGCCGCGGCGCTTCGACATTTCCGACACCAAGGTGCGGATCGGCCGCGGCCCCGGAAACGACCTCGTGCTGTCCAGCGATACGGTGTCCAACGACCATTGCGTGCTGACGCTCCAGGACGACGGCGGCTTTGAGATCCGCGACGTCAATTCCTCCAACGGCACGATCGTGGAGGGCGAGCGCATCGGCCGCGACGTCCTTGAGGGCGGCGAGAAGATCGTGCTCGGACATGTCGTCCTGAAATTCGTCTCGGCCGCCCAGGCCGCGGCGAAATACGGGGCATAGGCGAACAGGACAGCAGGGGAGAGGGCAATGGCTCGCGACGACCGGCCAAAACAGAACAAGACGACGATCCTTTACGGCGACTCGGTCTCCTCGACGCGCAAGGTGACCCCCGACATCGTCGATCCGGGCGCCGGCATCGACCCGCGCCCGCGGCCGGCCGGAGCGGGCGATTTCGTCGACCCGCAACAGGTGCCGGGCGGCGCGGGCCAGGCGCCGCGCAGCGGCACGCCGACCCAGATCCACAGCGGCGAAGGCCTGATGCCGCTGCCGAAGCAGGAAATGAATGCCCAGGTGCTGCTGGAGCATCTGGCGATGGTCGCGGGCCTCAAGGTCGACACGCCCGCGCTGATGGCGACGCTGAAATCGGCCCTCGGCATTTCGGTCGAGCCCGGCGCTCTGATCGAGCGGCTGGCCAAGATGGCCGGCATCAACCTCGTCCTGCAGGAAGAGCCGGTCAACGAGAACCCGCGCCCCGTCACCGGCTGGCTGGTCGTCGTCAAGGGACCCGGCAAGGGGTTTTCCCAGCCGATCACGATCGGCCGCAACCAGATCGGCCGCGCGCCGGACCAGCCGGTGCCGCTCAACTATGGCGACCACGGCATCAGCCGCGAGGGGCATTTCTCGATCACCTACGATCCCCGTTCCGGCCGCTTCCTGTGCACGCCCGGCGAGCGCCAGGTGAACCTGTGCTACATCGACAACGAGCCGCTGGTCGAAACCGTCACCCTGAAGGGCATCACCGACATCGAGGTCAGCGACTCGGTCTTGCGGTTCGTTCCGCTCTGCAACGACGACTTCAAGTGGGTCGATGCTTGAGACGGTCGTCGCCACGCGGCAGATCGTCGGCGGCCGGGCCTATCAGGAAGACCGTTATCGCGTGCGCCGGGTCGTCGCCGCGAACGACCGCGGCACGCCGATCCTGTTCGCCGCGATTGCCGACGGCATGGGCGGGCACACATCGGGAGAACGCGCCTCGGAACTGGCGATCGAGGCGTTCTGGCAGTGCTTCTGCCGCCAGGCGAGCTTCGACGAAAAGGCCCTGACGGTCGCGCTGCACGCCGCCAACGAGGCGATCGCCCGCGATCTTGCCGCGGCGCCGGAACGCCGGGGGATGGGCACGACCTTCCTCGGCGTCGTCGTCTGCAATGAGGAACTGCGCTGGGTCAGCGTCGGCGATTCGCCGTTGCTGCTTTACCGGTCCGGCGAGCTGCACCGGGTCAATGCCGACCATTCCCTGGCGCCGCTCCTCGACCAGATGGCCGAGGACGCCGACATCACCCGGGAAGAGGCGCTGTCGGATCCCCGTCGCTCGTCGCTGCGCGAGGCCTTGATGGGCCAGGACCTGACGCTGATCGACACCGGCGAGTCCTTTCCGCTTGAGGAAGGCGATGTCCTCCTCGTCGCCAGCGACGGGGTCCTCACCCTTGAGCCGCCGCGGCTCGCCGCCCATCTGGCGGCGGTTCCCGCATCGTCCCCCGAGGAAGCGCTCGCGGCGGCCTTCGACGAGATCGCGATCACCGGCGGGTCCGCCCAGGACAACACCACGGCGATACTGGTTTTCCTGCGGCATGCGGACGGTGCCGAGGGCGCAAGGTAGGCAGGCGTGATGGCGGACGATGCGCTTCCGCTCGGATTCGAACTCGGCGACTACCGCATCGACGGCATTCTCGGCCAGGGCGGCTTCGCCATCGTCTATCGCGCCACCCACACCGAGCGCGGCTACCGGGTCGCCGTCAAGGAGCTGTTTCCCCACGACGTCGTGCGCCGCCGGCCGGATCTCGGCGTTGCCCCCGTGGACGCCGAGAACGAACGGGTCTTCGACGTCATCCGGCGCGATTTCGACCGCGAGGCCGCGCTCCTGTTCCGGTTTCCGCACCCCTATCTGCCGCGCATCCACGCGGTCCTCGGCGCCCACGACACGTTCTACCTGGTGATGGATTTCGAGACCGGGCAGCCGCTCGACGAGTGGATCCTGGCGGTCCCCGTGCGGTTGCGGGCCGAACGGGCGATGGACATGCTGGGGGCCGTCTGCGAGCCGCTGGAGCGGCTCCACCGCAACGACGTCTTCCACAACGACATCAAGCCGGACAACATCCTCGTCCGCGATGACGGCACGCCGGTGCTCCTCGATTTCGGACTCGCCGGATATTCCGACGGCGCCAGGGCCCTCGGCCGGCAGAACCTCCATTTCGCCTCCGACGGCTACAGCCCGGTGGAACTCTATACGGGCGGCGCCACCGGGCCCTGGACTGACGTCTACGCCCTTGCCGCGACGGCATACCGGCTCCTCGACGGCCACGTCCCGGTCTCGGCCAAGCACCGTGCGCGATCGATCTACCAGGGCGGCCCGGACCCGATAGCGCGGCTCTCCTACAGTCCGCGCAACGCCCGCCAGAGACAGTTCCTCGAGGCCATCGCCGCGGGATTGCGCTTCGATGCGGCACACCGCCCGCAATCCCTCGCCGACTGGGGCCGGGGCTGGCGCCAGGCCGCCGTGCTCGCCCCGTTGCCCGGCCGCCCGAAGGCGAAGCCGGGCGCGCGTCCGCGCCCCGGCAACCCGTTGCGGACCCTCCTTCCGGCGCGGATCGCCGCCCCCCTTGCCCTGGCGTTCCTGTTGCTCCTCGTTCTGGCGGTCTGCCTTGCCGCCCTCTTCGCCCGGTAGGCGAGACCCTCTAGGGGATATACGTATTCAGTTTATTTCGATTTCAGGTTGTGGCACTCGCCATGCTTGGGTAAATTGGCAACATCCACTTTTTTGATTCAGATTTGACTAGGGAAGCTGTTGATGACGGGACATCCGATAACGATGCAGGGCCGGTCCGGCGGTCGGTTCGCGATGAAGACGACGGCAATCGTGGGCGCGTTCCTGATCATGAACGTGATGGCCGGTGCGCGCGACGAAGCCAGCGCTGGCGGCAGGGATTTCCTCGGCGGCGTTGCCGTCGGCGTGATCGGCGGCGCCATCGTCAATCAGATGCAGAGGAACAACCGTCGTGGTGGGGCGCAGAAGCGCCGTTCACAGCGCAATCGCAACGTCAACCGCCGGGCGCCTGCGGCCGCCCCGGTCCAGCGCGCCGATTCCGACATCGTCAATGATCAGGAAGCACTGAGGGACCTCGGCTTCTATGGCGGCGCCATCGACGGCGTGAAGGGCGGCGCCTACGAGATGGCGGTCGTCCAGTACAAGGTCTCCAAGCACCTGATCGCGACCAGCATCCTCAGCTCGACGGAACGCGCGCTGCTTCATGCCGAGGCAAAGCAGGTCAGCGCCGCCGCAATGCTCGGCGATCCGGCGATGGATCCGATGATCGCCCCGCGCCCGGACCACCGGCTGCAGATGGCGCTCCAGGTGCTCGGTTTCTATGACGGCCGCATCGACGGCAAGATCGGGCCGAAGTCGCGCCGGTCCATCGTTGCCTACCAGCAGTCGGTCGGCATCGCGCCGACCGGCGTCCTCAGCACCGACCAGACCAAGCAGTTGATCGCCTCGGCGGTCGCCGGAACGCAGCAGCGGCTGCAGGGCATTCAGCAGCAGATTGCCCGCCTGCCGGGCCGCCAGCCGGCGACGGTTGCCGCCGCGCCGGCGCCGGCCGCGCCCGCTGCGCTCATGCCGGTCGCGATTTCCGCGCCGAAGGCCGTTGCCCCGGCAACGCCGGCGGCAAGCGAGGCCGATATGGATGCGTTCAAGAACGCGTCCTGGCGCCCGATCGAGCCGCTGCATCCCTCGGCCAACGCCGACCGCCGCTTCGACGTCGCCGTCCTGATCGGCAACCGCAACTACAAGAACGACATCCCGGCGGTCACCTTCGGCCATCGCGATGCCGAGGCGATGAAGGCGGTGCTGGTCAACAAGCTCGGCTTCGATCCGGAGAACATCATCGACCTGCGCGATGCCAGCCAGGGCGACATGGCGACCGTGTTCGGCAACCAGAATTCCTACAAGGGCAAGATCTGGAACTACATCGATCCGGACGGCCGCTCCAAGGTCTACGTCTTCTATTCCGGCCACGGCGTTCCCGACATCGCCACCAAGACGCCGTACATCCTTCCGGTCGACGCCAATCCGAGCACGGTGGAGATCAACGGCTTTCCGCTCGACTTGATGTACTCCAACATCAACAAGCTCGACATCGATAAGGCCTATGTTTTCCTCGACGCCTGCTTCTCGGGCGGCAGCAACGACCGCATGCTGATCGAGGCGGCATCGCCCGTCTACATCTCCGCCGAGATCGAGGTGGCCGACAACAACGACAAACTGACCGTGATGGCGGCCGCCACCGGCGACCAGCTCGCGAGCTGGGACGAGAAAGAGGGCCACGGCCTCTTCACGCTGTTCACCGTCAACGGTCTCAGCGGCGAGGCCGATGCGGACCACGACCACAAGATCACGACGGCCGAGCTGCACAAATACGTGCGCTACAACGTCCGCCGCCAGGCCCGCCGGATCTATGGCCGCGAGCAGACGCCGATCCTGATCGGCGACGAAACCGCGGTCCTCGCCAACTGACCGGTCAGACCGGACCGCAAGGCAAACGACCGGCGCTGCGCAAGGACGTGCGGCGCCGGTTTCTTTTGTTACGCCCGGCCCACGCCAAACAATGCCGACAGCCGTTTCAGATTGCCGCCGAAGGGCGAGACGAGGGGCACGATCTCCGAGCCGCCGTCCCTGAGGTCCTGGCGCAGCACCGCGGCAAGGCTGCCGCTCGGGCTGAGGTCGAGATAGCGCGCACCGCCGCGCGCCTCGATCGCCGAAAATGTGTCGCGCAGCCGCATTCCGTCCCGCACGATCCGCCAGGTGAGGGCGCCGTCCATGCGCTCCACCGGGGCGGCGAGGCACGCCGACCACACCGGCCAGAACGGCGTCTCGAAGGAAAGGTCGGCAACGGCGGCAAGGTAGGCATCTTTCGCGCTATCCACCCAGCGCGAATGGAAGGCGAACGGCACCGGCAATTGCTGGAAGGCAACATCGAGGCGCCTCAGTTCGTCAAGGACGCGCCCGGTTTCCGAGGCCGGGCAGGCGAGCACGCAATGGGCCGCGGCGTTGGTCCCGGCGAGTTCCGTTGCTTCTGCAAGGACAGGCGACGCCTCGCGGATCGTCTCCGGCGCCAGCACGGCGATTAGTGCGCCTTTCGGCGCCGTTTCGGCAAAGACCTTCGGCTGCCTGGCAACCGCCCGGAGCGCCGTCTCGAAGGGAAACATGCCGGCAACGCTCATGGCGACGAACTCGCCGAGGCTGACGCCGAGGAGCATATCCGGCTTGATCCCCTTTGCCTGCAGCAGCTTGGCGAGCGCGAACTGCACCAGGAAGAGCGACGGATGCGAGTGCTCCAGCCGGTCGAAGGGCTCGCTTGCCTTGCGGCCGGCCCCATAGATCGCCTCCAGCGGCGAAAAGCCTTCAGCATTGCGCACGATCTCGTCGCCGATCTCCATCCATTGCCGGAACACGGCGTGCTCCCCCATGACATCGCCCGCCATGTGGTAGTACTGGGAGCCCTGGCCGGCGAAGCAGAACACCGTCGGCAGGGAAGGCGAAACGGACGACATGAACGAGACCCCGGAAAGCGAGCGCACGGCGCCCCAAGACGCGCCCTTCTCACATGCGGCAGGCCCGAACGGCAAGCCGGAGATCGGCCGCGATCGCGTTAGCGCCTGGTGGCTCCGCCTTGACGACATCGGCGCGGGCGACTGGCCGCTCCTTGAGACGCTGCTGTCCGACGGGGAATTGACCCGCGCCCAGCGCTTCCATTTCGACCGCGACCGTGACGTCTATATTGCCGCCCACGCCCTCTGCCGCGCCCTGCTGACGCGCTGCGCCGGCGGTCCGCCGCGCGACTGGCGCTTCACGGTGGAGGACCACGGCAAGCCCGAAGTGGTCGCGCCGGCCGGCACGCCGCGGCTCAGGGTCAACATCTCCCACACCAGAGGCCTTGCCGCCGTCGCCCTCACCGCCGAGAACGACATCGGCATCGACGTGGAATGGCTGCAGCGCGAGGCCGCTACCGAACAACTCGCAGAACGGGTCTTTGCCCCAAGGGAACGGCAGGTTCTCGCGGACGCAGCCGAGGCCCAAAAAATCGAGACATTCCTGACCTTCTGGACCCTGAAGGAGGCCTATGTGAAGGCGATCGGCAAGGGCCTCTCCCAGCCGCTCGACGCCTTCCATTTTGACCTGAAAACCCTGGCCATTGCCTTCGACGATCCCGAGGTCGACGACCCGGCGACATGGCAGTTCGCCCGCTGGCGCCCCGGCCCGGACCATCTGATGGCCTTGGCGGTGCGCCACCCGGACCGGGCGCGGCTGGAGATTTCCGCCGGCCCGGTGCCGCTCGATTACCTGAGGGCGCTCGCCGGTTCCTGAACGTCGGCCTCTTCGCCGAGGATGGTGCGAAGGTACGGCGCCATGCCCTTCTCCTGGTCCCACTGCCGCGGATAGCCGAGGGAGACTTCTTCGAACCGGGTGCCGTGGCGCCAGTCGGTGCGCCGAATGTGGATGTGGCCGGAGATGACGACGCGGGCGTTGAATCTCCGGTGCCAGTCCTCGGTCCGCCGCGTGCCGCACCAGGGCGAAAAGCGCGGCGCCCGCGGAATGCGGATAAGGTCCTCGCGCATCGGGAAATGGTTGACGAGGATCGTCTCCATGCCTTCCGGCAGCGCCGACAGCCGGGCCTCGGCCTCGTCGCAGCGGCGCGCGCACCAGGCCTCGCGGCTCTCGAACGGCGCCGGGTTGAGGAACATCTCGTCGGCGCAGACCGAGTTCTGCTCGCGCGCCCAGGCGACGACCTCATGCCGTTCGATATGGTCAGGCCGGAAGCTGTAGTCGTAGAGCAGGAACAGGGGCGCGATCGCGCAGGGCCCGCCGGGCCCGGTCCAGACCTCGAACGGGTCTTCTGGCGTCACGACGCCATAGGCGCGGGCGAGGTCGACGAGCGCCCGGTAGCGCTCCTCGCCGACGAGCGCCGGCCCCTTGCCGCCCTCTTCGGGGATCGCCCAGAGGTCATGGTTGCCCGGCACCCAGAACACCTTGGCGAATTTTTCCGTAAGGGTGGTAAAGGCGAGCCGCACATGGTCAAAGCGCTCGGCGACGTCGCCGGCGAGGATCAGCCAGTCATCGGGGAAGAACGGCAGTTCCTGCAGGGCGTCGCGATTGGCCGGGCTCGCCAGGTGTAAATCGCTGATGGCACGGATGGTCATGGTCGGGGATATCTGCGCCTCTTTCCTTGACGCTGGCGGGCGAATTTCGAACACTTCCCGGAATCGGGCGGCAATGTCCACCCCGATGCGGCCCAAAACTCAGTTGGATAACGATCTTGGCGCTCGTGAAGAAGGCCTTGCCCGGCGGGCGGGAGATTTCCTGCATCAACCCCTATGAGGTGGATTTCTCCGTCCACGAGATTTTTTCTGCCGACCTTTCCGCCCATGGCATCGCGTTGCCGGCGGACGGCACGATCCTCGATGTCGGCGCCAATATCGGGCTCTTTTCGCTCTGGCTCAGGGAGAAATGCCCGCAAACGCGCATCCTCGCCTACGAGCCGATGCCGGGCGTCTTTGCAGCGCTGACCGAGAATATGGGGCGGATGCAGCCCGCCGGCGAGGCCTATGCGCTGGCCCTTGGCGCAAAGCCCGGCACAGCGACGTTCGACTATTTCCCCGGCCTGACGGCGATGTCCTCGTCCCATCCCGACGTGGCGGAACGGATAGCAGACGGCATCCGCGCCATCATGGCGGGCGCCAGCAAATCGGCGGACGTCCGCGATCTGGTGGAGGCGACCGGCGCCGGGGAGCGGGCAACGGACGCGGCCTATATGGAAGACCTCTTCCGGCGCGAGCGGGTTACCGTCGCCGTCGACACGGTCTCCGGCCAACTGGAAAAGCACGGCATCGACAGGGCCGATCTCCTGAAGGTCGACACCGAGGGCGCCGAACTCGACGTCCTCGCCGGCATTGCCGAGGCCGACTGGCCGAAGATCTCCCAACTCATGGTCGAGGTGCACCTCGGCGACGATGTGCTGAATCAGCTCGCCGCCGATTTTCAGGCGCGCGGCTACGCCGTCTCCATCGACCGCCATCCGCTCGCCGACGGCGGCGCAGCGGTCTCGCAGATCTTTGCGGTGCGCCGCGGGGCCAACGCATGAGCGCGGCGGGGCAAAGCGGCGACATCGACTGGTGGGGCATCCTCTCCGACCCGGCCTTTCTGGAAAATCCCTATCCGGAACTGCATCGGCTCAGCGCGCGCGGCCCGGTGCAGTTCGATCCCGCGAGCGGCATCTGGTTCGTCCTCGGCCACAAGGCGTTTTCCAAGGTGCTGAAATCGCCCTCCTTCGGCCGCGATACCCGCAACTGGGCCGGCGGCTGGACCACCGAAGATTACAAAAAGGCCGATCCGATCGGCTACGAGCTCTTCAGCGCCTTCCAGCCGCAGATGATCAATTGCGACGGCGCCGAGCACAAACGCATGCGCGGCGTCTACGAGCCGGCCTTCCGGGCCCAGGCAATGGCCGACGTGGTGCCGATCATCGAAGCCGAGGCCGCGGCGCTGCTCGATGCCATGCCCGAGGATGGCGAGGTCGACTTCATCACCGCCTTCGCCGCCCCGCTGCCGCTCCGGGTCCTTTGTCAGCTCTTCGATCTCTCCGCCGGTACTGACGCCCGCGTCGCCCGCTGGAGCGCCTCGCTGATCAGGATCGGGGATATCCTGATGACGCCGGCGCAGAAGCAGGAGGCGCTGCAGGCCCTCTCCGAATTCAAGTTTTTCCTCAAGGAGTGCCTCGCCGAAGCCGACTCGGCGAGCGCCCGGAACTTCATGGCGCTGGCCCTGAAGGCGCGGGACGACGGCACGCTCGACGAGGAGGAAAGCCTCACCAATCTCCTCTCCATGCTGATCGCCGGCCACGAGACGACCGTAACCCTCATCGGCAACGGCATGCTTCTCCTCCTGCGCAACCCCGAGGCTATGGCGCGCCTTCGCGCCGAGCCGGCGCTGATGCGCACGGCCATCGAGGAGTTCCTTCGCATGGAGCCGGGCGGCAACATGATCCTGCGCGTCGCGCTGGAAGACGTTGAGGTGGAGGGAACGGTGATCCCCAAAGGCGCGCCCGTCCTTGGCCTCATCGGCGCGGTCAACCGCGATCCGGCCCGCTTCGAGACCCCCGACGACCTCGACATCGCCCGGCCCGCCAACGCCCAGCTTACCTTCGGCGGTGGCGCACATTCCTGCATCGGCGCACCACTCGCGCGCCTGGAAGCCCAGATTGCCTTTTCGGCCTTTTTTGCGAAATACGAGACCATCGAACTGGCGGGCGCACCGGAATGGCGGCTCGACCGTCTGAACGCCCGCGGCCTCGCAAAGCTGCCCGTCCGGCTAGGAGCCTCTCAATGATCCGCCCGGTTGGCATTGAAGCCATGAACGTCTTAGGCGGCATGGCCTTCCTCGACGTCCGCGAACTCTGCGACCATCGCGGCCTCGACATGCCGCGTTTTGAGAACCTGCTGATGCAGGAAAAGTCCGTCGCGCTGCCTTACGAGGACCCGGTTACCTTCGCGGTCAACGCGGCGAAGCCCCTCATCGATGCCATGACGCCGGCGGAGCGCGCGCGCATCGAGATGGTTATCACCTGCACCGAATCCGGCATCGACTTCGGCAAGTCCCTCAGCACCTATCTGCACCGCTATCTGGAACTGCCCGCCAACTGCCGGCTCTTTGAAATAAAACAGGCCTGCTATTCCGGCGCTGCCGGTTTGCAGATGGCGGCAAACTTCGTTCTTTCAGGCACTTCGCCCGGGGGTAAGGCGCTGGTCGTCACCACCGACATCTCCCGCTTCGCGCTGGCCGACGCCAATGCGGTGCAGGAATGGGCCTATTCGGAGCCGAGTTCCGGGGCCGGTGCCGTCGCCATGGTCGTCTCCGATACCCCGCATATCCTCGCCCTCGATGCCGGCGCCTATGGCAACCATTCCTTCGAAGTGATGGACACCTGCCGGCCCGGACCGGACACCGAGGCCGGGGATGCCGATCTGTCGCTGATGGCCTATCTCGACTGCGCGGCCGGTGCCGTCGGGGATTACCTGCGGCGGGTCGAGGGCGCGGATTTCAGGGAGAGCTTTTCCCAGCTTTGCTTCCACACCCCCTTCGGCGGCATGGTGAAGGGCGCGCACAGGCATTTGATGCGCAAGCTCTACAAGGCCAAGCCCGACGAGATCGCCGCCGATTTCGAGGAAAGGCTCGGCCCCAGCCTTTCCTACGGCAAACGCGTCGGCAACACCGCCGGCGGTTCGGTCTTCGTCGCCCTTGCCGGCACCATCGATACGGCGGGGATTACGGAGCCCGTCCGCATCGGCCTTTTTTCCTACGGCTCCGGCTGCTGCTCGGAATTCCTTTCCGGCGTCGCCGGGCCTGAGAGCGCGGCGCGGCTGGGAGCCATGGGGATATCCGAGGCCCTCCACAAGCGCTATCGGCTCTCCATCGCCGACTACGAGCGGCTGCTCGCCGGCGACGCAGTGGTGCGGTTCGGGACCAAGGATGCCGAGCTCGACCACCAGATCGTCCCCGGCGCCTGGCCGGCAGACGGCGCGGGAACGCGGCTTGTCCTCGACAAGGTGGTCGGCTACCACAGGCACTATATCTGGGTCTGACCGACCCCAGCGCAGCGGGCATAAAGAGGATGGCACATCCCTTGGACAGCGACCAGATCGTCGACATCATCATTGGCGAAATCCGCGAAACCGTCCCGGAACTTGCCGATCGTCCCATCGGCCGTGCCGACTCCATGGCCGATCTCGGCGTCGATTCCATCGAGCGCTCCGAGATCATTCTGGCGACGCTCGAAGCCGTCGGCCTGAAGATCCCCATGGTCCAGCTCCACGGGCCGCGCAATATCGGCGAGCTCGCCGACCTCATCGATGCCAAGAAAAGCGGCTGACCCGATCCGCTTTGCGGGGATAGGCGTTGCCTCCGGCCTCGGCCATGGCAGGGCGGCGTTCCGGGAGGGCTTGTTCGCCGGCCGCAACGTCTTTTCCAAACTGACCCGTGAGGGGAGGGAGGCGCCCGAAGGCGAAGAACCCTTCCTCGGGGTGGAAATGCCCGAGCCGCCGCAAGTCTTGCCGCCACGGATCGCCCGCACCGCGACGCTGACCGGCCGGGTCGCCGCATCGGTACTGGCCGAGGCCTGGGAGGATGCCGGGCTCGACGCCATCGCCCCGGAGCGCATCGGCCTTGTCGTCGGCGGCAGCAATCTGGCGGCGCGCGAACAGGCGCTGGCGCTCGCCGCCTATGCGGAAAGGCGCGCCTTCGTGCCGCCGCGCCATGGCCACATGTTCCTCGACACCGATCTCTGCGGGCTCTGCACGGCCGCCTTTCCGATCCGCGGCTTTGCGATGACCGTGGGCGGCGCCTCGGCGAGCGGCGCGGTCGCCGTCGTCGAGGCGCGGAACGCCATCCGCTCCGGCCGAGTCGATGCCTGTATCGCGCTGGGCGCCATGCAGGACCTCGGTGCCCACGACCTCCAGGCGCTCCGGGCCCTCGGCGCCATGGGCTCGGCCCGCTTTTCTGAGGCGCCGGAAAAGGCGTGCCGGCCGATGGACGCCGACCATGACGGGTTTCTGTACGGTGAAGCCGCCGCGGCTCTGGTCCTTTGCCGGGAAAGTGTTGGCCTGTCGAAGACCTACGGCACGCTCCTCGGCGCGGCCTCGATTGCCGACGGCACCCGCGGGCCGGAGCCCAATCACGAGGGCCAGGTCCGGGCGGCCAGGATGGCGCTCGCCGAGGCGGGGCTGACGGCCGCCGACATCGACACCGTCAACGGCCACGCCACCGGCACGCCGTCCGGCGACGACACGGAATTGGAAACCTACCGCGCGCTAAAACTCCACCACGCCCGCATCAACGCCACGAAGTCGATCCTCGGCCACGGCCTTGCGGCGGCCGGCGCCATCGAGGCCGCCACCGTGCTGATCCAGATGGCGGAGGGCCGCCTGCACCCGACCCGCAATCTGGAAACACCGCTCGACCCAAGCTTCCGATGGGTCGGCGCCGCGCCTGTCGACCATGAGATCCGCCACGCGCTGAAATTCTCCTTCGGCTTCAGCGGGGTGAACACCGCGCTCGTCCTAGGCGCGCCGGAGGCGAGCGGATGACCTACGAGACCCTGAAGGTCACGACGGAAAAAAACGTCTGCCGCATCGTCTTCGACCGGCCTGAAGCCGGCAACGCCCTCAACGACAAGCTGATCGCGGAATGCGCCGAAGTCGTCGCTCGGTGTTCCGCGGAGGACAGCCCCGTCACCGTGGTCATCCTGGAGGGCGGGCCCGAGGTCTTCTGCGCCGGCGGCGATTTCGAGGCGGTGTCGGACAGCGGTTCGGCCGGCGATCCCGCCCCGCTCTACGATCTCTGGCAGGCGCTCGCCGACGGGCCGTTTGTCACCGTCAGCCTGGTGCGAGGGCGGGTCAATGCCGGCGGCGTCGGCTTCCTCGCCGCCTCCGACATCGTCATTGCCAAGGAGAGCGCCCGGATAAGCCTCTCCGAACTTCTCTTCGGGCTCTATCCGGCCTGCGTTCTCCCCTTCCTCATCCGCCGCATCGGCCGCCAGCGCGCCCACTACATGACGCTGATGACGCGGCCACTCAGTGCAACGGAAGCGCGCGATGCCGGCCTCGTCAACGTCATCGCCGAGGACACTGAGCGCGCCTTCCGCCAGCATCTGTCCCGACTGGCGCTCCTGAAGAAACCGGCAATCGCCCGCTACAAGGCCTATCTTTCCGGCTGCCGGGGCGAGCCCGCCGGCGACCGGGAGGCAGCGCTTGCCGCCAATCGCGAGATGTTCCGGGATCCGGAGGTACTCGCCGGCATCCGGCGCTACGTCACCGAGCTGAAGCTTCCCTGGGAAGACTGACCTCGGCCTGGCGCGCCGTCAGGTCGACCGCCTTGTCGAGCGGCGGCAGCACCGGGTCCGATAGCCCTTCGCGCCGCACGAACGCCCGGTCGAGGAGCGCGATGGAGAGAAGATAGAGGAAGGTCTGGTTTTCCTTGGTGCTGATCTCCGAGGCCGGCTTGGTCAGCACTTTTTGCGCCAGTCGTGAGGCGAATTTCGGCTCCAGGAACGGTACCTTGGCGAGCTCGTCGGCGCTCAGCACCAGCTCCAGATAGTCCGGCCGTTCGGCCGCAAAGGCGGCCGCGTCCGGCGCCCGGTAGGGGAATTTGCGCTTGTCGGTGATCGCATCCGGCACCCGGCCCCGGAACGCCTCGCGCAAAAGCCGCTTTTCGACAAAACCGTCGTCGAATTTCAGGTTCACGGAGGTGGCGAGGGCAAAGACCTCCGGGTCGAGGAACGGGCAGCGGTTCTCCACCCCGTGGGCAAGGCTCATCCGCTCGCCCTGGGTGGAGAGGAGATAGCCCGGAAGGAGGGTCTTGTATTCCAGCCACTGGGCCTTTTCGACCGGCGAAAGGCGCTGAAAGCCGGGGGCATTGGCGGCGAGTTCGGAGATCGCCCGGAACGGATCGCCTTTTTCCTTCATCAGGCGTGCGGAGAACTGACCGTTCTGGAACCTGAGCTCGTGGGAAAAGAGGCCCGGCATCTTTTCCTTGGAAAACTGCGCGTAGAGCCCGGTGACAGCCGCGATATCCTCCGGCCCGTAATGGGAGAGATGCGGATAGAGCTGCGCCAGCCGCGACCGGCGGGTCTCGTCCGGCAGCTCGCGCCAGGCGTCGCGTAAGAGCGTCTCCTTGAAGAGGTCGTAGCCGAGGAACGCCTCGTCCGCCCCTTCGCCGCTGAGGATGACCTTGATGCCTTCGGCCTTCGTGCGCTTGGAGAGCAGATACATCGGCACGAAGGCGCTGCGGAAGGCAGGAACCTCGGCATGAAAGACCGCCTCCGGCGTTGCCGCGGCGATATCCGCATGGCGGATGCGTTCGGCATGATGGCTGGTGCCGAGATGGTCGGCGACGAGCCGCTGCTCGGCGGATTCGTCAAACTCGGCGTCCTCGAATTCGACGGAAAAGGTCGAAAGCGGCTTGGAGGCGAAATCCCGGGCGAGCGCCGCGACGATCGCCGAGTCGACGCCGCCGCTGAGATAGACGCCGACCTCCACGTCGCTGCGCAGGCGCAATTCCACGCTGCGCGACAGCCGCGCGCGGATCGCCTCGATCGCCTCTTCTTCGCTCTCTACCCGCGGCCCGATGTCGAAGCGCAAGCTGTCGTAGGCGCGGGGGGTGAGCGCCCCGTCCTTGACGGAGAGATACGCCCCCATGCCGAGGCTCTTGATGCCGAAGAAGCCGGACTGCTCCGGCAGCGGCGTCCATTGGGCAAGGATGGCGGAGAGCTGGTCGGGGTCCTGCTCGAAGGAAAAGCCGGGAACAGCGAGGAATGCCTTCATCTCCGAGGCGAACAGCACCGTGTCGCCGCGAATGGCGTAAAAGAGCGGCCGCTTGCCGAAGCGGTCGCGGGCAAGGAACAACTCGCCGGTTTCGGCATCGTAGAGCGCAAAGGCAAAGCCGCCATTGAAGCGCGCCAGGCAGTCCGGCCCCCAGGCGATCCAGGCGGCAAGCACCACTTCGGTGTCGCATGCGGTGCGGAAGGAAAAGCCGCGCGCTTCCAGCGTCGTCCGCAGTTCCCGGTAATTGTAGATTTCGCCATTGTAGCAGAGCCAGTAGCGCCCGCTCGGATCGCCGAAGGGCTGGGCGCCGCCGGCCGGATCGAGGATCGCCAGGCGCACGGTGCCCATGGCGAAGCCGTCGTCGATGAGGGTGCCGTAGCCGTCCGGTCCGCGATGGGCGATGCGCGAGAGCATGCCCTTGATGTCGTGGCCGAGCGCCTCGGCCGGTCGGTTGGGTTTCAATATGCCGGCAATGCCGCACATGGCCCGGCCTCAGGCGCTGGCGGCGCCGCGTTGCGACACCTTTTCGGCTACAGTCGCCTCGATCTGCGTCAGGCTGACCATGACGCCGCCGGTCATCTCCTTTTCGGAGAATTTGATACCGTATTCTGTCTCCAGGAAGCGGATGAGCTGGATGTAGCCGAAGGAGTCCATGACGCCTTCCTTGAAGAGGTCGGAGCTCTCCGGAAAGGTCTCGTCGAACTCGATCAGAAACTGCTCCTCGATGAAGTCGCGAATCCTGCTCATGGGCCCTGGTGCCGCCTGATACCCGAGATCGTCTGACTGTGACGGCGCGTCGCCTCCGGAACCGTCCTGGGGTGATTCTCTTGAAGTCCCGCCGCCCGATAAGGCTAGCCAATCGCCGGGGGGAGGGCGAGGGGATATCCGGCCGAAAGTGCTCTCGCGAACAGAAAATACCGTGATTTTACCCCTATTGCGGGAGGGATCGGCGGCCGCAGGCTGGGGTTCTTCAAAGTATCCGACGTATGCGCCGAAGGGCGTTTTCCACAAGGCGGCTATGGCGCCGAATTGATGTGGATGCGATGCCGGTTCGGCTTGCGCGGGTCAAGGTAGCTGCCTAGCATTATCCGAACCCGGCAGATGCGTTTTCCGAGAACGAGCGTGCGGCGCGTCCGGCGTCGCAGACCGTCCGCCCGTCGGCGGAGGGCCGAAGACGTATCGCCGGCCGGGGAATCCGTCGGCGCGGCACGGGCGCAAAAACGGCCGCGGGGGAGAACACGCCGAAAATGGCAGGTGTTGAATGAATATCCTCCGCCTGCTCCAGGGCGGGCCGCCGGCAAGCCGTCGCTTCCTCTTCGCCATCACCTCGTTCACGGGCCTCGGCAATGCCGGCCTCATCGGGCTCATCAACCAGGCCGCGGAGCGCTCGCTGCTCGGCGCCGAGGTCGGTGCACAACTTTTGATCGTCTATGGGCTGACGCTCGTCTTCTTCCTCGTCTCCAACCGCACCTCCCTGCACCAGGCGAACCGCTACGTGCAGCAGAGGCTGGAGGCGACGCGGCGGCGCATCGTCACCAAGATCCGCCGCGCGGATCTCAGGACGCTGGAGCGGCTCGGCCAGGGCGACATCTACATCACCGTCGCCCAGGAGACCGACCACCTCTCCCAGACCCTGCCGCTCCTCATCGGCGCCGCCCAGAGCGCCTTCGTGCTCGTGTTTTTGCTGCTCTATATCGCGACCCTGTCGCTGATCTCCTTTGCCGTCGTCGCCGGCGTCACGGCGCTCGGCCTCACCATCTTCGTCATCCGCCAGCGCGCTCTCACCGCCTCGCTCGCCGCGGTCCACTATCGCGAGGCGGAGATGCTGGACAGCCTCTCCCACTTCACCCTCGGCTTTCAGGAGATCCGCCTCAACGCCGACCGCAATGACGGCCTCTTTGCCCATTTCACCGAGGTCGCCGACAGCCTGAAGGACGAGGTGATCGCCATTGGCGGGCGCTGGGTGGCGCTCCTGCAGTTCTCCAACGCCTTCATCTTCCTTTTGGTCGGCGTCGTCGTCTTCGTGCTGCCGGCGTTCTTTGCCGGCTATACGGACACCATCTACAAGATCACCGCCGCCTCGGTCTTTGCCATCGGCCCCGTCGCCGCGATCACCTCCGTGGTGCGCCTCATCGGCCGCGCCGAGGCCGGCCTCGGCCACGTCTATGCGCTGGAGGCAAAGCTCGACGAGAACGCGCCCGGCCCGGCGGAAAAGGCGCCGCGCCAGCGCTCGCCGTTCAAGGATTTTGAGACCATCGAGCTTGCCGGCGCGACGTTCCGCTATGTGGACAGCGCCGGCCTGACGACCTTTACCGCCGGCCCCCTCGATTTCACGCTGCGGCGCGGCGAGACCGTCTTCATGACCGGCGGCAACGGCAGTGGCAAGTCGACGGCGCTGAAGCTCCTCTGCGGCCTCTACCGGCCGGACGGCGGCCGCATCCTCTGCGACGGCACGGAGATCGGCGACGACAACCGCCAGCAATACCGCGAGATCTTTTCCGGCGTCTTCACTGACTTTCACCTCTTCGACCGGCTCTACGGCATCGACGCCGATCCGGACGACGTCGCCCGGCTGATCGCCCGCATGGAGCTTTCCGACAAGGTCGGCTTCGAGAAAGGCCGCTTTTCGACCAGCGACCTTTCCACTGGCCAGCGCAAGCGCCTCGCCATGATCGTCGCGCTGCTGGAGGACCGGGAGGTCTATCTGTTCGACGAATGGGCCGCCGACCAGGACGCCCATTTCCGCGAGGTCTTCTACGGCGAGATGCTCGCCGACTTCAAAGCCCGCGGCAAGACGGTCCTCGCCGTCACCCATGACGACCACTACTGGGACCGCTGCGACCGCCGCGTCGCCCTCGACCTCGGCATGATCTCGGGCGGGGAGGGGGCGTGACCATGGCGATCGTCGATTTCATCCGCGGCGCCGATGCCCGCCAGCTCCGCATCATGTTCCTGCTGACGCTGATCGCCGGCCTTGCCAACGCGACCCTCATCGTCGTCATCACCAAGGTCGCCGAGACGGTCTCCAACGCCGGCACGCCGGGCATCTGGGCCTGGCTCGCCTTTGCCGGCGCCTTCGCGCTCTATTACGGCGCCAACCAGGTGGCGCTGGTCCGTTCCATGGCGATCATCGAGGACCTCCTCAACAGGAAGCGCCTGGAGATCGCCGACCGGCTGCGCCGTTCCGAACTCCTCGTCGCCGACCGGCTCGGCCGCGGCCGGCTCTACAATCTCGTCGCCAAGGAAACCAACCACCTCTCGGTGACCTTCCCGCTGATCGTCGATGCCGTCCAGCAGACGGTCCTCCTCGCCGTTGCGCTCGTCTATCTGCTCTATCTCTCGCCGCCCGCCTTTGCCGTGTTCCTGGCAACGGTCGTCGCCGGCATCCTCGGCTACAAGGCCATCGACAGCCGCTACCGGGAGATCCTGCGGCTCGTGGAACGCATGCAGGCCGAACTGCTGGACGCCATCACCGACATCATCCGCGGCGCCAAGGAACTGCGCCTCAACACGACGCGCAGCGACGCCGTTGCGGCGGCCTACCGCAAGCGCTCCAACATCCTGGAGCGGCTGATGGTGCGCTCGGTCGAGCACTGGGTGTCGCTGATCCTCCTCGGCGGCCTCACCACTTTCGTCATGCTCGGCGTCGTCGCCTTCGCCTTTCCCGGCTACGTTTCCGGCCACAACGCCATCATCTTTCAGCTCGTGCCCGTGCTCCTCTTCTGCATGGGCACGCTGACCAAGACCGTCGCCCAGTCGCCCATGTTCATGCGCGCCGAGGTCGGCCTGAACGCCATCCTCGCCATCGATACCGAACTCTCCGAGGCCTCCTCCATCGGCCCCGACGAGGCGCGCCGCCAGGCCCGCGCCTTCCTCGATTTCTCCACAATCTCCTTCAACGGCATCCGCTTCAGCTACGACCGCAACGACCCGGAGGCCTATACGGTCGGCCCCCTTGACCTCAGCCTCACCCGCGGCGAGATCGTCTTCCTCGTCGGCGGCAACGGCAGCGGCAAGTCGACGGCGCTGAAGATGATGACCGGGCTCTACCCGCTCGATGCCGGCTGGATCGGCGTCGACGCCGCCGCCGTCGCGGGCGTCGCCCGCGCCGGTTACCGCGAGCTCTTCGCCTCGGTCTTCGTCGACTTCCACCTCTTCGACCGGCTCTACGGCATGGAGGACGCCGACCCGGGCCGGGTCAACCGGCTGATCGCGGAATGGGGGCTCGCCGACAAGGTCACCTTCGAGGACGGCCGCTTCAACCAGCTCCACCTGTCGACGGGCCAGCGAAAGCGCCTGGCGCTGATCGCCGCCGTCGTCGAGGACCGGCCGATCTATGTCTTCGACGAGTGGTCGGCCGAGCAGGACGTGCACTACCGCGAGCATTTCTACACGACCTTCCTGCCGGCTCTCCGGGACCAGGGAAAGCTGGTGATCGCCACCTCGCACGACGAAAAATACTGGGGCGTTGCCGACCGGGTGGTGAAGCTGGACCTCGGCCGCATCGAATGGATCAGGACCGGGGCAGAGGTGGCAGGACGATGAAGGCCTATCTGTTTCCGGGACAGGGCGCACAGCGCATCGGAATGGGCACAGACCTCTTCGACGCCTTTCCCGACCTCACCTGGCGCGCCGGCGAAATCCTCGACTACGACATCGCCGCGCTCTGCCGCGAGGGTCCGATCGAAAAGCTGAGCCAGACGCAATTCACCCAGCCGGCGCTCTACGTCGTCAACGCGCTGAAATACCTGAAGCACAGGGACGAGACCGGCGAGGCGCCCGATTTTTTGCTGGGCCACAGCGTCTCCGAATATGTTGCGCTCTTCGCCGCCGGCGTCCTCGACTTCGCCACCGGCCTGTCGCTCGTCGCAAGGCGCGGTGCGCTGATGGCCGAGGCTCGTGGCGGCGGCATGGCGGCCGTCCTCGGCCTCGATCCGGACGCCGTTGCCGAGCTGATCGCGCGGGAGGGGCTGACGGACATTTACCCGGCGAACTTCAATACCCCGCGCCAGATCGTCGTCTCGGGCCGCAAGGACGCGATCGTCGCCGCCGAGCCCCTGTTCCTTGCCGCTGGCGCCAGCCACTACAAGGTCCTGCCGGTGAGCGGCGCTTTTCACACGCCGTTCATGGAAGCTGCGCGGGCCGAGTTTGCCGGCATCGTCGCCGCTGCCGATTTTTCCCCGCAGCAGGTGCCGGTCATCTCCAACGTCACGGCGCGCCCGCACGTCGATGCCGATATCCGCGCCCGCATGGTCGAACAGATCACCGCGCCGGTGCGCTGGGCGGAGAGCCTGCGCTACCTGATAGCGCGCGGCGTGACGTTTGCCGAGACGGTCGAACTCGGCCCGGACGGGCCGCCCGTCGTGCGGCCGATGTTCCGGCGCACAGAAATGGAGGCCGGACCGCTGCCGCCGGAGGAGATGGAGGCGCCGGCATCCGTGGGTGCCGCGGTTACACCGGAGCCCGCTTTTGAAACCACCGCCCCTGCCGCCCAACCGATCCAGCCGGCGTCTCCGGAGCCCGTCGCGGACGCCGGACCGGCGCCCTGTCCTGAGCGCAGTCTAGATGCTGTAACGTCCGACGCGGCGCCGCCGAAGATAGGGGTCGAAACGGCTCCAGGTTCCTGCCGCACGCCCCACTTCTCCGTCGACCGCCTCGGCTCCCGCGCCTTCTGCGAGGCCTTCGGCATTCGCCACCCCTATGCCAGCGGCGCCATGTATCGCGGCATCGCCTCGACAGACGTCGTCATCCGCATGGCAAACGCCGGCCTCCTCGGCTTCTTCGGCGCCGCCGGCCTGTCGACGGCGGAGGTCCGCGACGCGATCCACCGTATCCGGTCGGGCATCCACGAGGATGCGCCCTTCGGCGTCAATTTCATCGCCCGGGTCAACCGGCCCCATCTGGAGGACGACCTCACCGACCTCCTCTTGGAAGAGGGCGTCACCATCGTCGAGGCCTCCGCCTTCATGGAGGTGACCCAGGCGCTCGTCCGCTACCGGGCGAAGGGCCTGACCCGCGAGGCCGGCCGCACGCGGGCCGCCAACCGCATCATTGCCAAGGTCTCCCGGCCCGACGTCGCCGCCCAGTTCCTCGCACCCGCGCCCGAAGACGTGGTGACAAAACTCCGGGCGACGGGCGCCATTACCGCAGACGAGGCGGAGCTTCTCGCCCATCTGCCCGTGGCCGACGCGATCTGCGTGGAGTCCGATTCCGGCGGCCACACCGACCAGGGCATGCCCTTTGCGTTGATCCCGCCGATCCTGAAGCTGCGCGACGACGCGCAAGCGCGCTTCCCCGATGCCGCCCCGATCTTCGTAGGCGCCGCCGGCGGCATCGGCACGCCGGAGGCCGCCGCTGCCGTTCTGGTGCTGGGTGCCGATTTCCTCGTCACCGGCTCCATCAACCAGTGCACGGTCGAGGCCGGCACCAGCGACGCGGTCAAGGACCTCTTGGAGGCCATCAACGTCTACGACACGGCCTATGCGCCGTCCGGCGAGATGTTCGAACTCGGCTCCAAGGTGCAGGTGCTGAAAAAGGGCGTCTTCTTCCCCGCCCGCGCCGAAAAGCTGGTCGCCATCTACCGCCAGCACGAGAGCCTTGAGGCCATCGACCCCACCCTGCGCCGCCAGATCGAGGAGCGCTATTTCCGCAAGAACTTCGAAGAGGTTTATGCCGACCTCGCCAAAACCTACGCGCCGGCCGAAATCGCCCGCGCCGAGGCGATGCCGAAGCACCGCATGGCCCTCGTCTTCAAGCGCTATTTCAGCGACACCACCGACTGGGCGCTCAATGGCGACATGGCCCACAAGGTCGATTTCCAGGTCCATTGCGGACCCGCCCAGGGCGCCTTCAACCAGTGGGTTGCCGGCACGGAGCTTGAATCCTGGCGGAACCGCCATGTCGACGACATGGCCTTAAGGCTGCTCGACGGCACGGCGGACCTCCTGTCGCGCCGCTTTTCGGCATTGGTGGGCTAGCCGATGGCCGAGCGTCCCGTCGCCATCATCGGTCTCGGCATGCGCCTTCCGGGCGCCGACGACCTCGACGGGTTCTGGCAGCATCTGGCCGCCGAACGCTCGCTGATTTCCGAAGTGCCGCCGGAGCGCTGGGACGCCGCCGAACTGAAGGGCGATCCAGCGAACGGTAACAAGACGGCCAGCATCTGGGGCGGCTTCGTCGACGGCGCCGATACCTTCGATGCCGCCTTCTTCGGCATCTCGCCGCGCGAGGCGGCGTGGATGGACCCCCAGCAGCGCTTTGCCCTGGAAATGGCCTGGCACGCCATCGAGGACGCCGGCTATGCCGCCTCGGCGCTTGCCGGAACCCGCACCGGCGTCTTCATGGGCTGCTGCCATTGGGACTATGCCGAGCTCCTGGAAAAGCACCTCGCCCAGCTCGATGCCTACCTTCCGACCGGCATCGCCTTTTCCATCATCGCCAACCGGGTCTCCCATTTCTTCGACTTCCGCGGCCCCAGCATCACCAACGACACGGCCTGCGCCGCCTCGCTGACCTCGCTCTTTGAAGCCGTGCGCGCGCTCCAGGCCGGCGAATGCGACCTGGCGCTCGCCGGCGGCGTCAACCTGATCTGGTCGCCGAACCATTTCGTTGCCTTTTCCAAGGCCGGCATGCTCGCCCGCGACGGCCGCTCCAAGGCGTTCGACGAGGCGGCCGACGGCTATGTGCGCGGCGAGGGCGGGGCCGTGCTGCTCCTCAAACCCCTGTCGCGGGCGCTTGAAGACGGCGACCCCATCCACGCCGTCATTGCCGGCATCGGCGTCAACCATGGCGGCCGCACAAACTCCCTGACCGTCACCAACCCCGCGGCCCAGGCGGAACTCATCGCCCGCGTGCACCGCGAGGCCGGCGTGCCGCCCGACGCCATCGACTACATCGAGGCGCACGGGCCGGGAACGCCGCTCGGCGACCCGATCGAGGTCTCCGGCCTCAAGGAGGCGTTCGCGACGCGCGCGGCCGAGACCGGCGTGTCCTTCCGGCCGGAGACCTGCGGCATCGGCTCGGTGAAGACCAATATCGGCCACCTGGAGGGCGCGGCCGGCGTTGCCGGCATCGTCAAGGTGCTGGCGGCGCTTAGGCACGGGCGGATCCCGGCCAATGTCGGTTTTTCGGAGATGAACCGCCTCATCGACCTCGCCGGCACCCCCTTCCGCATCCAGAAGGAAGCAACGGACTGGCAACGGCGAGACGACTGCCCCCGCCGCGCGGGCGTCAGCTCCTTCGGCTTCGGCGGCAGCAACGCCCATGTGCTGCTGGAAGACGCGCCGGCGCGTGCGCACAGCGTGGCGGCGGACGAACCGGTCGTCGTGCCCCTGTCTGCGGCGAGCGAGGACCGGCTGGAAGCCTTTGCCGAACGCCTGCTCCGCTTTGTCGAGGAGAATGGCGAGCGCGTCACGCTTGCCGACCTCGCTGTCACCTTCCAGTACCGCGAAGCGATGGATGCGCGGATCGCCGTCGTCGCCGCGACCCTCGACGGTCTTGCGGTCCGGTTGCGGGCCTATCTGGCGGGGGGCGAGGCCATCCTGCCCGGCGGCGAGGACCCTTCGCACGATCTCGCCCGGCGGTGGATCGCCGGAGCGGACGTCGACTGGCCGCACTGCGCCGGCCGCCGCATCCACGCCCCGCTTTACCCCTTCGACAGGCACCGCCACTGGATGGACCTGTCGCTCGGCCAGAAGCCCCAGGGCGAGACGCCCCATCCACTCCTCCATCGCAACGCCTCGGGCTTTGCCGGCCCCGCCTTCGAGACGGTCCTTTCCGGCGACGAATTCGTCCTCGCCGACCACCATGTGAACGGAACGAAGGTGCTGCCGGGCGTCGCCGGCCTCGAAATGGCCCGCGCCGCCGCCCGCCTCGCCGGCGGGCTGGAGGAGGACGCGTTTGCGATCGAGAATGTGGTCTGGAGCCGGCCGATCGCGCTCGACGGCCAACGGACAGTCCGCGTCGAGACCCGGCTCACGCGCAAGGGCGGTGCAATCGCCTTTGCACTTCAAACCGGCGAGGCGTCGCCCAATCTTCAGGGCATCCTTCGCAGCCTCGAAATCGAGGCATCTGCGGGTGAAGACCTCGCCGCGCTCCGCACACGCCTCACCGAGCGTATAGATCCCGCGACCTGCTACGAGCGCCTTTTCGCAAGCGGCGTCGACCACGGCCCGGCGTTCCGGGCGCTGTCGCAGGTCTGTCGCGGCGGCAATGAGGTGCTGGCGCAACTGAAGCTGCCGCGGCGCCTGCTGCCGTCGCTGGAACAGATGCCGCTCCACCCGGTGCTGCTGGACGCCGCGATCCAGGCCTGGGTCGCGCTCGGCGATGGACCGCCGCCCGGCGCCGGCGTGCCGTTTTCCTGCGAAAAGGTCGAGGTCTTCGGCCCGTGCGCCCCCGTCATGTGGGCGCATCTGCGGCTGCGCCCCGGCGCGGCCTCCGTCCGCCACCTCGACATCGACCTCTTCGACAAGGACGGACAAAAGCGCGTCGCGATCCGCGACCTCGTCCTGCGCGTCCTGGCGCCGGCGGAAACGCACGAGCCACCCACCAAGCCCGCCTTTGCCGCGCCTGTCATCCTCGCCGACGGCATCTGGCGCGAGGCACCGCTCACCTTCCGCGCCGACGAGGCCGCCGAGACCCGCATCCTCCTGGCGGGCAGCGACGCCGCCATGGCCGAGGCGCTGGCACGCCGCACGCGCTGGCCGGTCGACTGCCTTCCATCGCTTGAGGGGCGCGATCCGGCGGACGCGGCGGAAATCCTCTTCCGCGCGGTCCATGGCATTCTCGCCGAGACCTTGGCAAAGCGGCCCGCCGAGCCCGTTTCGTTCCTGGTGCTCGCCACGGAGCCCACGCCGGCAACGGCCACCGCGCCACTCGCGGCGCTGCTGCGGACCGCGGCGAGCGAAAATCCGAAGCTTTCCGGTCGCGTCGTGTCGCTCGCCGGTGCCGTCTCGCCGGACCGGCTCGGCGTCACCGCCATGGCCGAGGCCCGCGCCGCCGACGGCTTCACCGAGATCTGCTACGACGCCGCCGGAACGCGAAGCGTCTGGAAACCCGAAATCCGGAATATCTGGACTTCCGACCCTCCGTTTTTCGTTAATCCCGACGGCGTCTACTGGATCATCGGCGGCCTCGGCGGGCTCGGAACGATTTTCGCCGGCTGGCTGGTCGACAAGGGCGCGAAGAAACTCGTCCTCAGTGGTCGGCGCCAAACGCCAGATCCAGAGGGAGAAGAAGCCCTCGATGCGCTGAAGGCAAGGGGCGCCGAAATCCTCTATCTTCCCGGCGATATCGCTTCCCCGGACGACGTCGAAGCCCTTGTCTGCCGCGTCGCCGAGCTGGGGCCACTGAAGGGTGTCATCCACGCTGCCGGCATCCTCCAAGACGGCTATATCCTGACACAAGGCGCGGACCGGGCCGTTGCCGCCTTTGCCCCCAAGGTCGCCGGCACGGTCCATCTCGACCGGGCGACCCGCGATGCCCCCCTCGATTTCTTCGTCCTCTGTTCCTCGGTCGCCGCCGTCTTCGGCAATCCGGGCCAGGCCGGCTACGCGGCGGCGAACGCCTTCATGGACGCCTTTGCCGAGGCCCGCGCTGGCGACCCGGCCGCCCCCGGCAAGACCGTCTCGATCGCCTGGCCGCTCTGGGCCGAGGGCGGCATGTCGGTCGATGCGGCGACCCTTGCCGCCATGGAAAAGCGCCTCGGCCTCACGCCCCTGCCGACCGCCGCCGGCCTTTCCGCGCTCGAGGCCCTGCTTGCAGCCGATGCGACGCCGCGTACGACGGTTCTCCACGGCGATGCCACTCGGATCCACGAGGTGCTCGGCGCCTATGGCCAAGAGCCGACGCCCCCGGCGCCGGTGGAAAAACCCATAGCCAAAAATGCCGCGCCTGCGCCCGATGACGCCGCCCTGACGGCCTTCACCGTCGCCCACGTCCGCGACATCCTCGCCGAAGTGCTGGAGCTCGACGCCGCGCGCATTCGGCCCGACCGCAAGCTGGAGGAATACGGCCTCGATTCCATCGCCATCGTCGAGGCCACGAGCCGGCTGGAAGAAGCCCTCGGGCCGCTGTCGAAGACGCTCTTTTTCGAGTTCGTCGACCTTGCCGGCGTGGCGGGCCACCTGGTGGCGGAGAAGGGGGAGGTGCTCCGCGCGCTTTTCGCCGACGAGCACCCGGCTCTGGATGAGACGCCGCCGCCCGAACCGCCCCGGCCGACGGCCGCGATCCCGCTCGCCGCCAACGACGACCGTATTTCATCATCGCCACCCGATCGCAAACCCGGCCGCCCGCGCCGCCCGCCCGACGCCTCCGACGACAACCACGACATCGCCATTGTCGGCCTGTCGCTCCGCGTCGCGGGCGCCGCCGACCAGGACGCCTTCTGGAAGATGCTCTCGGAAGGCCTCCATGGCTTCACGCCCGTGCCCGCCGAGCGCTGGGACCACGCCGCGATCCATCACCCGGAACGCGACGTCCCCGGTAAGACGGTGGTGAAGACCGGCGCCTTCCTTGCCGATATCGATAAGTTCGATCCTCGGTATTTCCGGATTTCGCAGGCCGAGGCCGAGCTGATGTCGCCGGAGGTGCGGCTGTTCCTGGAGGCGAGCGTCGAGGCCTTCGAGGATGCCGGCTATTCCCGCGAGACCATGGCGCGGCGCTATGGCGGCGACGTCGCCGTCATCGTCGGCTCCATGACCAACGAATACGACCTTTACGGCTTCCAGAACATGCTCCTGCGCGGGGCCCTCGCCAGCGGCAGCTATACCGGCACCGTGCCGAACATGGTCTCCTATTTCTATGGCTTCACCGGGCCGTCCTATTTCCTCGACACGATGTGTTCCGCAGCCTCCACCTGCGTCCACGAGGCCGTGCACATGCTGCGCGCCGGCCGCTGCAAAATGGCGCTCGCCGGCGGCGTCAGCCTGCTTCTCCACCCGCAAAAGCTGATCGCCACCTCCCAGGAGCATTTCACCAGCAAGTCCGCCGACGTCATCCGCGGCTACGGCCTCGGCGCCGACGGCACGATCCTCGGCGAGGGCGTCGGCGCGCTCGTCCTGAAGCCGCTGGCCGAAGCACGGCGCGACGGCGACCACGTCTACGGCGTCATCATCGGCTCCGGCATTTCCAACGCGGGCGTCCGCAACGGCTTCACGGTGCCGAACCCGAACCAGCAGGCCGTCGCCATCGAGGCCGCGCTCGACGACGCCGGCATCGGGGCGGAAACCATCGGCTATGTGGAGGGCCACGGCTCGGGCACGGCCCTCGGCGACCCCATCGAGGTCAAGGCGCTGACGACGGTGTTCCGCAAGGCGACGGACGCCGTCCAGACGGTCCCCGTCGGCACGGTCAAGAGCAATGTCGCCCACCTCCTCGGCGCCTCGGGCCTTGCCGGCATCGCCAAGGTGCTGGCGCAGTTGAAGCACGGCCAGCTCGCCCCCTCGCTGCACGCCGAAACGCTCAATCCCGACATCCCGTTCGCAACCTCGCCGTTCTACGTCCAGCGGGAATTGGCCGAATGGGTGCGCTTGAAGGATGCGGACGGGGCGGAGCTTCTGCGCCGCGCCGGCGTCACCTCGATCGGCGCCGGCGGCATGAACTCCCACATCGTCATCGAAGAGGCGCCCCACCTTCCGGCCTTGCCGGAGCCGGAGGGACCGGAGCTGCTGGTCTTTTCCGCGCTCAACCCGGAGCGGCTGAAGGTCGTTTTGGAACGCTTCCGCGACCACCTGCGAAGCCATCCGGACGAACGGCTCGCCGACCTCGCCTTCACGCTGCAGGTAGGAAAGAACGAGCTTTCCGCACGGCTCGCGATCATCGCGCAGGGCCGGGACGAGGCCCTTGCCGCCATTGATCGATTCCTCAGGACGGGAGAGCCCGGCGACGGCACGGTCTACCAGCCGTCGATCCTCGACTGCGATCCGCCGGGTGACCGCGAGGCTCTGGATGTCGACTGCGCGGCCCGCCGGCTCGACCGCATCGCCGATGCCTGGTGCCGGGGCGCGGTGGTCGATTGGGATCTGGTCAACCGGGGTCGGGCGCTGCGCCGCGTTTCCCTGCCGGCCTATCCGTTCGAGAAGGTGCGCTGCTGGTACCGGGAGGAGCCGGACGCGCCGTCGGTAATCCGCCCGCTCGGGGCGGGGCAAAAACTTCATCCCTTCGTCGGCGTCAACCGCTCCGATGCTGCGGGCCTGCGCTTTGAAACAGGAATCCTCCTGACGGAACTGCGTGACTACGTCTTCGCCGATGCCGGTCGTGAGGCAATCCTGCCGCTCGCCGCCGTCGATGCGCTCGCCGCCGCGGCGTCGCTCGCCGGTCTTTCCGCCCGGCCAACCTTCCGCCAGATACAGATACAACCGGCGAAAGAATGGGCGGAAATCGCATCATGCGATATCCGGATTAACGGTAATTCGAATAAAAGACCGGACCTCGCAATCGATACGATCGACCGCTCGGGCGACAAAAGGACCTGGGCGCGCGGCCTCTTGTCGGCCGATGGTCCGAAACCGGTCGGGTCGGTCGACCTTGCAGCTTCACGCGCCTCTGCGCTGGAAGAGCTGGATGCCAAAACCCTCTATGGCGCGTTGAAGGCGCGCGGCCTCACCTTCGGCCCCTACCTGGAAACGGTCGCGGCGGCATGGCGCCTTACCGATGGCAGCGTGCTCTGCCGCCTGCGCCCAGACCCGCCGCAGCAGGATGCCTTCAAGAAGAATGCCCGCCTGCCGGCGCCGGCGCTGGGTGCAGCCTGGCAGGCCCTGCTGCTTGCAAGGCCCGGGGAAGATGATGCAGCGGCGTTGGCGATCGATGCCATTGCGCTTGCCGACGGCGCGGTCACGGATGTCCTCTGCCGTCCGGACGGCAGCGGCGGTCACGACATCCTGTTTCTGGACGGCACCGGAACCATCGTCGCCGAACTGAGCGGCGTTTCCGTCGGTGCATCCGGCGCCGAGGAACGGGGTGTCGCGGCGGTTCCGGATGGAGCCGAGGCCGGCGCGCCCATAGACGCCTCCACGAAGCTCCCCGCGAGCCTGCCCGCGAACGCCCTTTGCGACGACCTCCGCCGGATGGCGGCAAGCATCCTGAAATTCGCGCCCGCCGACATTTCGCTGCGCGAGCCGTTCCACGATCTCGGCTTCGACTCCATCTCGCTGACCCGCTACGCCGGCGACATCTCCGCAGCGTTCGGCATCGCGCTTTCGCCGGCGATTTTCTTTGAGTGCGAACATATCGAGGCACTCGCCGACCACCTGGCCTCAAGATACAGCGTTGCCGCACGACCAAACTCCGTGGCGACTGTCCCGGCGAAGACGGCGTCCGACACCGTTTCGGCACCGGCCATCCCGGCCGGACCTGCGGTCAAGACACAGCGCCCGCAGGCCGTGTCCTCAAACGAAAAAATCGCCATCGTCGGCATGGCCGGCCGCTTCCCGGAAAGCCCCGACGTCGAGACGTTCTTCGACAACCTCCTCGCCGGCCGGGACCTCACCTCCGACCTGCCGCTGGAGCGCTATTCCCCGACCTGTCGGGCGCGGCTCGATGCGGCCGGCTTTACCAAGCGCGGCGGATTCCTGTCGGATATCGACCGCTTCGATGCCGCGTTCTTTCGCATCTCGCCGGCCGAGGCCGAACGCATGGACCCGCAGCAGCGCCTGCTGCTCGAGACCGCCTGGCGGGCGCTGGAAGACGCCGGCTATGCCCCCGAGGAGTTGCCCCGCGCGGGCGTCTTCGTCGGCATCACCTCGCTGGATTATGCCGATCTCTGGCGCGCGGAAGGGCTTCCCGCCGACGGCTTCCTTGCCACCGGAAACTCGCTGGCGATGGCCGCCAATCGCATCTCCCACCGCTTCGACCTTTCCGGCCCGAGCGAGGCCATCGACACGGCCTGTTCCTCGTCGCTGGTCGCGCTCCTTCGCGCCCGCGACGCCCTCCTTGCCGGCAAATGCGACGCGGCGCTCGTCGGCGGCGTCAATCTCTGCCTGGCGCCGGACGGCTTCGAAGGCCCGCACCAGGCCGGCATGCTGTCGCCCACCGGTCGCTGCCACACCTTCGCGGCCGATGCGGACGGCTACGCCCGCGGCGAGGGCGTTGCCGTCCTCGTCCTCAAGCGCCTTGTCGATGCCGAGCGCGACGGCGACCGGGTGCTCGCCGTCGTCGCCGGCGGCGCGGAGAACCATGGCGGCCGCGCCGGTGCGCTGACGGCACCGAACGCCAAAGCTCAGGCCCGGCTGATCGTCGAGGCGATGGCCGGCATTGATCCGGAAACAATCTCCTTCATCGAGGTCCACGGCACCGGCACGGAACTCGGCGATCCGGTCGAGATCAACGGCCTGAAGCGCGCCTATGAAGAGCTGCTCGGCGAACGCCGGGCGGATATCGGCCTCGGCGCAGTCAAGCCCAATATCGGCCATCTGGAAGCCGCCGCCGGCCTTGCCGGCGTCGTCAAGGTGGTGATGGCGATGGGGCGGGGCGAACTGCCCCCGACCATCGGCTGCGACGCGCCGAATCCGCATATCGACCTCCAGGGCAGCCCATTCCGGCTGGTGACCGCGCGCGAGGCCTGGCCGAAAAAAAACGACGCGCCGCGCCGCGCCGGTGTCAGCAGCTTCGGTTTCGGCGGCACCAACGCCCATGTGGTGCTGGAAAGCTACGACGGGGCCCGCGAGGCGCGCCGATCCCTGCCGCCGCGCCAGTTTGCCGACGCGCGCTTCTGGATCCCCTTCGAAAAGGAAACGCAAAGCGAAACGCTGCTCTTTGCCGCCGAATGGGCGCCGCAAGAGGCAAGCGGCACGGCTTTCGCAGGGCGGCGCATCGTCGTTGCCTGCGGCGTCCCGGTCGCCGAGGCGGGTACCGAAATCGTCGATCTCGCGCCGACGGGCATGACCATGGCGGAGCGCTATCGGGATGCCGCCGGGCGTTTGCTGCGGTTCCTGAAAAAGGAAATGGCGGCGGCGATCGGTGACGACGTCCTGATCCAGCTCGCCGTCCCGGCAGACGACGCCCTGTTCGCCGGCCTCGGCAGCATGCTGCGGACGGCAAGCGAAGAAGAGCCGCGCCTCAAGGCCCAGATCGTCGAGGTGCCGGCCGCGACCGCTCCGGCGACGGCCGCAAGATGGCTGCAGGGTGAGGCGGGCGGCCCGGCCGGCACCCATAGCCGCTATGTGGCCGGCCGGCGCGAGGTCCGGCGCTGGCGCGCGCTTTCCGAGCCGGCGCCCGCCGAGCGCTGGCAGGACGGTGGCGTCTACCTCCTTACCGGCGGCATGGGCGGGCTCGGCCGGCTGGTTGCGAGGGACATTGCGGAAAGCGCGAAGGGCGCCGTGCTGGTGCTCGCCGGATCGGGCCCGCTCGACGAGGATCGCACTGCCTTTCTTGAAGAGCTTCGCGGCCTCGGCGCGGTTGCCGCCTATCGCCGTGTCGACGTCGCCGACAAGGCGGCCGTCAAGGCGCTCGTCGACCACATCGTCGAGGTGCACGGGAAACTCACCGCGGTCCTCCATTGCGCCGGCATCTTGCGCGACGGGTTCCTGGCCACCAAGACCGAGGACGATCTTGGCGCCGTCCTCGCCCCGAAGGTCGCCGGCAGCCTCGCGCTGGTCGAGGCCTGCGCGGGGCGGGGCGTCGAAGAGATTGTCTTCTTCTCCTCGCTCGCCGGCCCGTTCGGCAATGCCGGCCAGGCGGACTACGCGGCAGCCAACGGTTTCCTCGATGCGCTCGCCGAGCGTGGGGCTGGCGAGACCAAGATCACCGCCATCGACTGGCCGCTCTGGCAGGACGGCGGGATGACCGTCGATTCGGGCACCAGGGACGCCCTCTTCCGCCGCATGGGCCAGCGCCCGCTGTCGGCGCAATCGGGCCTCGACGCGCTCGCCCGTGCCCGCTCCGCGAACGCCGCTCAGGTCGCCGTCGTTGCCGGCGATGCGGCCCGCATCCGGCGCTTCTTCGCGCCGCCGGACGCTCCGCCCGCAACGCCGCGGGTCGACACCGGCCCGGCCGCCGCCGCGCCGTCCCCGGATATCGCCAAGCGCACGCGCGAAAAACTCCGCGCCCTCTTCGCCGGCATTAGCGGCCTGGCCGAGGCGGCCATCGACCCGGCCGCGCCGCTGGAAGACTACGGCATCGACTCGCTGATGATTACCCGGCTCAACAATGAGCTTTCAGGTCGCTTCGCGGCGCTGCCGAAAACCCTCTTCTTCCGCCACCGCACGCTTGCCGCCGTCGCCGACCATCTGGCCGAAGCCCAGCCCGCTGCCTGCCGCGCCTGGACCGGGCTTGATAAAGAACCGGCGCAGCTTGCCAACACGTTTTCGCGGGCAGCGGCTCCCGCCGCGATCTCCATTCCGGCCCCGGACGACCCCATCGCCATCATCGGCCTCAGCGGCGCCTATCCGGATGCCCCCGATCCCGATGCATTCTGGGAAAACCTCGTCGCCGGCCATGATGCAGTGACGGAAATTCCTGAGGAGCGCTGGCCGCTCGGCGGCTTCTTCGAGCCCGACCCGGACGAGGCGGCTGCAAGCGGCAAGAGCTATTCGAAATGGGGCGCGTTCCTCCAGGGCTTCGCCGATTTCGATCCGCTCTTCTTCCGCATCTCGCCGCGCGATGCCGCCGCCATGGACCCCCAGGAGCGGCTGTTCCTGACGGCCGCCTGGCAGGCCGTGGAGGACGCCGGCTACAGCCCGGCGCGGCTCAAGGCGGCAACGGGCGGGCGCGTCGGCGTGTTCGTTGGCGCCACCAAGACCGGCTACGCGCTCCACGGCCCGTTCCGCGCCGAGGGCGGCGCCATGGTGCGTCCGTCAACCTCCTTTGCGGCGATGGCCAACCGGGTCTCCTTCGTGCTCGACCTTTGCGGCCCGAGCGTTCCCGTCGATACCATGTGTTCGTCGTCGCTGACGGCGATCCACGAGGCGGTTCAGCATCTTGCAGCCGGCACCTGCGAGATGGCGATCGCCGGCGGCGTCAACCTCTATCTCCACCCCGCCACCTACGCCGACCTCAGCGCCGCCCATATGTTGAGCCCGACCGGTCGCTGCCGCAGCTTCGGCGCCGGCGCCGACGGTTTCGTGCCCGGCGAGGGTGTCGGCTGCGTGGTGCTGAAGCCGCTGTCGGCGGCGCTTGAAGATGGCGACCGCATACATGCCGTGATCCGCGGAACGGCCGTCAACCATGGCGGCCGTACCAACGGTTTCACCGTCCCGAACCCGCTCGCCCAGCGCGACGTGGTGCGTGCGGCGCTGGCAAAGGCGGGGCTGTCCGCCGGTGACATCTCTTATATCGAGGCCCACGGCACCGGCACCGATCTCGGCGACCCGATCGAGATCGACGGGCTGAGCGAGGCGTTTGCCGGCGCGCCGGGCGCTTGCGCCCTCGGCTCTGTGAAATCCCAGATCGGCCATCTGGAAGCAGCGGCTGGCATCGCCGGAATGACCAAGGTCGTCCTGCAGATGCGGGAAAAGACCTTCGCGCCGAGCCTTCACGCCGACGACGTCAATCCCAACCTCGATCTGGCGATTACACCCTTCGTCCTGCAGCGCGCGGCAGTTCCCTGGCGGTCCGAGGCCCCGCGCCGGGCCGGCATCTCCTCCTTTGGCGCGGGCGGCGCCAACGCCCATGTGATCGTCGAAGAAGCACCGCTGGACGAGGCGGCGGCAACGGACGGCGGACCGCAGGCGATCGTTCTTTCCGCCCGCACCGAAGAGCGGCTTCAGGCCGCCGCCGGGCGCCTGCTCGCGTTCCTGGAAAAAAAGAGCCGGCGGTCCGTTGCCCCGGACCGGGACGCGCTCGCCGGTGCGCTCTCGCGCCAGCTTGCCGATCTCCTTGGCGTCGAGAGCGCCGACATCGACCCGACCGAGAGCTTCGACGGGCTCGGCCTCGAACCCTCCGACGCCCATGCGCTCCGCCGCGCGGCGAACGCGGCCTTCGGAACCGATCTCGGGTCGCAAGACCTCGCCGCCGCCGGCTCGATCGCGGGCCTTGCCGGCCTGATCGCGGCAACGGCCGCACCCACGGCGAGCGCCGGCCCCGCACTCGCCGACATCGCCTACACGCTCCAGGTAGGCCGCGAACCGATGGACGCCCGCCTCGGCATCATGGCGTCCGACGTCGACGATCTGGGCGAAAAGCTCCACGCCTGGCTGGCCGGCAGCGACGTGCTGGCCGGCGTCTTTGCCGGCAATGCCGGCGGCCCGAACAACGGCTTTGCGGCGCTTTCCGGAGACGAGGTGCTGGCCGAGGTGATCGCGCGGGCCTGGGCAACAGGCCGCGCCGAAACCCTCCTGCGGCTCTGGGTCGAGGGCGTGGAGATCGACTGGCCGCTGCTGCGCGCCGGCGACCGGGCCCGCATCGTCTCGCTGCCGACCTATCCCTTCGAGGCCCAAAAATACTGGATCCCGGAAGACGTCCGGCGTGCCTCGGTGGCGGACGCACCCCGGCGCGAGCATACCCCTGACGCGGCCGTTTGCCGGGCGGTCGAGGCGCCTTGCGGCGACACCTTGCTCCTCGGTGCGATGGACGCATTCGACGAAGCGATTGCCGGCGTCCTCAAGTCGGTGCTCGGCGACGTGTCGATGGACGCGAGCGTCGAAAAATACCGGCCTTGGCGGGCGGCGGCGGAAAGCCTGCTGGCAGATGCGCCCGAGGTCGATCCGGCGGAGGCCTCGACCGCCTGGCAGGCCCGGCGCGAGGTCTCGCCCGCACAGTGGGCGCTCGCCGATGCCGCGCTCAAAGCCCTGCCGGAAATCCTCACCGGGCGGCTGCGCGCCACCGACGTCCTCTTCCCGGACGGCCGGCAGACCCTCGTCGAAGCCGTCTACAAGGAAAACGCCGTCGCCGCCCGCTTCAGCCGGACGCTGGCCGAGGCCGCCGCGGGGATCGTCGCGGAAGGCACCGGCCGCGAACTGCGTATCCTTGAAATCGGCGCCGGCACGGGCGGCACCTCCGAGCCGGTCTTCGATGCCCTTCAGCCCCATGCCGACCGCATCGCCGAATACTGCTACACCGACGTCTCGAAAGCCTTCCTGATCCACGCCGAGCGCGACTATGCGGGCCGCGTCCCCGGCCTCAGGACGGCGCTCTTCGACGTCGAGCGCCGGCCGCAAGAGCAGGGTCTGGGAACCGGCTACGACCTCATCATCGCCGCCAACGTCCTCCATGCGACGGCCGATATCCACCGCACGCTCTCCCATGTGCGGGAAGTGCTGGCACCGGGCGGGACGCTGCTTCTCAACGAGACCAGCAGGCCGACGCTTTTCACCCATGTCACCTTCGGCCTGCTCGACGGCTGGTGGCGGTTTACCGACCCGGACCGCCGTATCCCCGGAACCCCATCGCTGACGCTCGAAGCCTGGCGGCGCGCGCTGGAGGGCGCCGGCTTTGCCTTCGTCGCCGGTTCGTCGGAGCCGGAACGCGCCCTCGGCCAACAGATCGTCGTGGCGCGGGCGGGAGGCGCACCGGCCGGCGAAACGCCTTCGGGGCCTAAGGCGATCCCGACCATATCGGACGCCGCTGCATCGCCACCGCCTCGCGAAAACGCCGTCCCCTCCGGCACCCTCCGCGACCGCCTGCTTGCGGCCCTTGCCGAAACCCTCAACGTCGCGCCGGAGCGCATCGAAGCGGACAAAAGCTTTGCCGACTATGGACTCGATTCCATCCTTGGCGCGGAGTTCGTCCATCGGTTGCGGAAATCCCTCGGCATTGCGCTCGACCAGACCACGCTTTTCGATTTCTCGAACGTGACGCGACTGGAAGCGCATCTGACGGAAGACCATGCGGACGCCGTGACCCGCCTTGTCGAACCCGGCGCCCCGCCGATCCGGTCGAAAGAAACGGTGGCTGCCATCGCCGCGCCCGCGATCCGCACCGCTCCCGCCGCCCGCACCGACCCCATCGCCATCGTCGGCGCCAGTGGCCGCTTTGCGAAATCGGAGACCGTCGACGCCCTCTGGGAGCACCTCCTTGCCGGCGACGACCTTGTCGAGCCCGTCACCCGCTTCGACCTTGCCCCGTTCTACCGCAACGCCGCGCCGGGAACCTATGGCCGCCACGGCAGCTTTCTCGATGCCGTCGACCGCTTCGATCCGGTCTTCTTCGGCATATCGGGCCTGGAAGCCACCTATATGGACCCGCAGCAGCGGCTGTTCCTGGAAGAGGCCTGGAAGATGCTGGAAAACGCCGGCCATGCGGGAACCGACATGGTCGGCCGCCGCTGCGGCGTCTTTGTCGGCGCGAGCCACGGCGACTACCAGGAACTCTTCGCCGACCAGCCTCCGGGCCAGGCGTTCTGGGGCAACACGGCCTCGCTGATCCCGGCCCGGATATCTTACTGGCTCGACCTCAAGGGCCCGGCCGTCGCCGCCGACACCGCCTGTTCGTCGTCGCTGGTCGCGCTGCACCTTGCCTGCCGGAGCATCAGGGACGGCGAGTGCGAGATGGCGCTTGCCGGCGGCGTCTTCGTCCAGTCCTCGCCGCGCTTCTTCCGCTATGCCAATGCCGCGGGAATGCTCTCGCCAACCGGGCGCTGCGCCGCCTTCGGCGCCGGGGCCGACGGCATCGTGCCGGGCGAAGCGGTCGGCGCCGTGCTGCTGCGCCCGCTCGCCGACGCGCGCGCCGACGGCGACACGGTGCTCGGCCTGATCGCCGCCACCGGCACCAACCAGGACGGCACCACCAACGGCATCACGGCGCCGAGCGCGGCCTCCCAGGAGCGGCTGATCCGCGAGACCTATGAGGCCTTCGGCATCGACCCCGCCTCCATCGACATGGTCGAGGCCCACGGCACGGGGACGGTGCTCGGCGATCCGATCGAGCACGCCGCGCTCGCCCGCGCCTTTGCCGGCGTCGACAAAAGAATCCTGCTCGGCTCGGTGAAGTCGAACATCGGCCACGCGACGACGGCCGCCGGCATCGCCGGGCTCCTGAAGGTGCTGTGGAGCCTGAAGCACGAGACGATCCCGCCGAGCCTGCATTTTGCCGGCGGCAATCCGGCGATCGACTTTTTGACTAGCCCGTTCCGGGTCAACGGGGATCCTGTCCCCTGGCCGAAGGGGGCGCAGAAAAAACGCCGGGCGGCGATCAGTTCCTTCGGCTTCAGCGGCACCAACGCCCATGTGGTCGTGGAAGAGGCGCCGGATGAGGCTTTGGTGCCCGAGCCGACGCGAACGCAACTCTTTGTGCTGTCCGCCCGCACGCCGGAGCAGTTGAAGAGCCAGGCCAAGCGGCTGGCCGATCATCTGGAAACGCATCCGGAGCTCACGCCCGAGGATGTCGCCTTCACGCTGATCGCCGGGCGCCGAGCCTTCGAGCATCGCCTGGCGCTGGTGGCGGAGGGGCTCGCCGACGTCACCGCGCGCGTGCGGGCCTGGCTCAGGGGTGACCCCGAGGGCGACGAGGAGACGGGCGCAACCCGCGCGGCCAGCGCGGCCGAGGATGCCGAAGCGTCTCTGCCGACGGCAGTGACGGCCACCGACGGCGACCGGCGCATGACGGACCTCCGCACACTCGGCCGGGCTTTCCTCGGCGGCATGGCGCCCGATCCGAAAACCCTCTTTACGGCACCGCGTCGCCGCGTGCCGCTGCCGACCTATCCGTTTGCCGATCGGCGCTATTGGGTGGGGCGGCAAGGCACCAGCGACGGTGCCGCGCGCGCCGCGGCCGCCGCGTCTTCGGAGTCGATCCTCTCACCGCAAGCGCGGCCCGCTCCGGCGATGGCCGCAGCGGCGGCGCCTTCGCCGTCCATTTCCTCGCCCGCAGACGATGACCGAGCCGTGCCGACGGCTGCGCCAAGGCCTGCGGACGCGCCGTCGTCCGGCGGTGCGCAGACGCCCGTTTCAGGCGAGCGCGTGAGCCTCGCCAATCCGGCCGTCGTCGTCGCGAGCATCGGGGCGGCCGCAACGGGTGGCGCCATGAAGGTTCGGCTCGCACCTCTCGGCGTTCGTCAGACATCCACGGCGCCCCTCGCCGGGACTCTCGCGCAGCGCGCTCCTGCGACGTCCAGCGAAGCAGCCGGCTCCGTCACCCGCCGGCCCGATGCCGACGGCGTCCGCGTGCTCGACCTTGCCGGCCGCTGGGACCGGTCGCTGGAAGCGGCGCTTGCCGCCGAGCTGGATGTGGCGCGCACCGACGAGGCCGTCCGCTGCGTCGTCCTTGCGGGGCGCGACGCCTGGTGCGGGGAGGGCGCCTTCGATCCGGCTATGCTTGTCGATTGCGCCGTCCCGGTCGTTGCCGCGGTGTCGGACGCGGCCTCGGGAACCGGGGCGTTGACCGCGCTCCTCGCCGACTTCCTCGTCCTTGCCGACGGGATGCGCTTCGAGGCTATCCCGGAGCCGGCGACCGACCTCGGCGCGCGGCTCCCCAATCGCCGCATCGGCGCCCGCGTGTCGGTCTCTGCCGCCGATCTCGCGGCGGCCGGCTGTCTGGTCCGCCCGGCCACGGAGGTGGAGGCCGCCGCGCGCGATCTTGCCCGCCGGATCGCCGAGGCGCCGCGGGAGGCCCTCATGCTCCTGAAGAACCACATGCGCCGGCAAATGCCGGTGCTGGTCGGCGATGCACGGCCCGACCCCCTGTCGCTCGACCTTTCCGCCGAGCCTCCCGTCCTTGCCCCGCAGACCATTCCCCTGCGCTCCGACGTCATCGAGCTGGAACGCTTCGCCGACGGCGTCGTGCTTATCAAGATGATCGAGAAGACCGGCCGCAACATGTTCACGCCGGCCTTCATGGACGGGCTGGACGAGGCGTTCGCCGCGATCGCCGGAATGGCCGATGCGAAGGTCGTGGTGCTGACCGGGTTCGAGGCCTATTTCGCCTGCGGCGGCACGGCGGACGGCCTTGCCGAACTGCAGGCCGGTGCCGGCCGCTTCACCGACCGGCGCATCTATGCTCTGCCGCTCGCCTGCGATCTTCCCGTCATCGCCGCCATGCAGGGCCATGCGATCGGCGCCGGCTGGTCGCTCGGCCTCTTCTGCGATGCCGCGGTGCTGGCCGAGGAGGGCGTCTACCACAGCAACTATCTCTGGTACGGCTTCACGCCCGGCGCCGGCGCGACCCTCGTCTTCCCGGCACGGCTCGGCGACGACCTCGGCCGCGAGGTGCTGTTTTCCGCGCGGGAATACCGCGGCGCGGAGCTCGGAAGGCGCTCGGCGCGCGTCACCATGCTGCCGGCGCGGGACGTTCTTCCAGGAGCCCTTGCGGCCGCCCACGCGCTGGCAGCGCGTCCGCGCGCCGACCTCATCGCCGAAAAGGCGGTACGTGCCGCGCCTTTGCGCGAAGGGCTTGATGCCGTGCTGCAACGGGAAGTCGCCATGCACGAAAAGACCTTCATCGGCAACGACGCCGTGCGCGCCCGCATCGCGGAGAAATTCGGGTCTCCTCCCGCCGAGCCCGCGCCGCCGGCACCGATGGTCGATGCGGCCAGGGTAAAGTCCGAAATCATCGCCTCCCTCGCCGAAACGCTGATGATCGACACCGCAGACATCCGCGACGGCGACAGCTTCCTCGACCTCGGGCTCGATTCCATCCTCGCCGTCACGTGGATCAGGGGTCTCAACGCCCGCTACGCCATCGACCTGCCCGCAACGGCCGTCTATGCGCATCCGAGCGTCGGAGCGCTGGCGGCCCATATCGCGGCGCTCCTTCCGGTCGACGAACGGTTGGCTCCGGGGGACGCGCCGGCGGTCGCGATGCCCGCGCCCCTGACAGCCGAACCAGCACCAGTACCGGCCGCTGCCAAGACCCATGGGAGCATGGTGAAGTCCGAGATCATCGCCTCGCTTGCCGAAACCCTGATGATCGAGCCGTCCGACATCCGCGCCGGCGACAGCTTCCTTGATCTCGGCCTCGACTCCATCCTGGCTGTCACCTGGATCCGCGGCCTCAACGCCCGCTACGGCATCGAGTTGCCGGCGACGGCCGTCTATGCGCACCCGAGCGTCGGCGCGCTCGCGGAACACATCGCGGCGCTGCTTCCGGCCGAAGAAGAACCGGCCTCAAAAGAAACGCCAGTAATGGAACCAACGCCCGCCACCCCGCAGGCTGCGCCCGTCGCTCCGGTGGCCATGGCCGCACCCGAACCCGTTGCCGCGCTGCAATTCGCCGCCTCAGCGGCAACGTGGGACTCCGGCCCGCAGCCCATCGCCATCATCGGCGCCTCGGGCGCCTTCCCGAAGGCCGGCGATCTGGAACAGTTCTGGGAGAACATCCGGTCCGGCCGCGACTGCATATCGGAAGTTCCCGCGTCGCGCTGGAAGATCGCGGACTTCTACGATCCCGACCCCCAGGCGCCGGGAAAGACCTACTGCAAATGGATGGGGGCGCTCGACGAGCCCGGCGCGTTCGATGCTCGCTTCTTCGCCATCACGCCGCGCGAGGCGGAGCTGATGGACCCGCAGCAGCGGCTCTTTCTGCAAAGCGCCTGGCACGCCATCGAGGACGCGGCGATCGACCCACAGAGCCTTTCGGGAACCCGCACCGGCGTCTATGTCGCCTCCGGGGCGAGCGGCTATGAGGACCGGATTGCCGAGCGCAACACCTACAGCCTTCTCGGCGCCTCCGGCTCGATCCTTGCGGCCCGCATCTCCTACCTGCTCGACCTGCGCGGGCCGGCGCTATCCGTCGACACCGCCTGTTCCAGCTCGCTGGTGGCGCTGTGCCAGGCCTGCGATAGCCTCGCGGCTGGTGCCATCGACCTGGCGCTCGCCGGCGGCGTTTCGGTGCTGGTCGGCCCGAAGATGTTCATCGACACCGCCAAGGTCGCCATGCTCTCGCCGGACGGCCGGTGTTTCGCATTCGACGACCGGGCCAACGGCTTCGTGCCCGGCGAGGGCGTCGGCGCGGTGCTCCTGAAACGGCTCTGCGATGCCGAGCGCGACGGCGATCCGATCCGTGCGGTGATCCGTGGCTGGGGTCTCAACCAGGACGGCCGCACCAACGGCATAACGGCCCCGAACCCTGAAGCCCAGACCGCACTCCTGAAGGACGTCTACGCGCGCTTTTCCATCGACCCGGCGACCATCGGCCTCGTCGAATGCCACGGCACCGGCACCTCCCTCGGCGATCCCATCGAGGTCGAGGGGCTGACCGGGGCGTTCGCCGGCGTGCCGGACGGCTGCGCCCTCGGCTCGGTGAAGAGCAATGTCGGGCACCTGCTTGCCTCGGCCGGCATTGCCGGCGCCCTGAAGGCGATGCTTGCGCTGGAACACCGACAGATCCCGCCCTCGATCCATGTCGAGACGCTGAACCGCCACATCCCGTTCGACAGGACCCCGTTCGCCGTCAGCCGGGAGCTGCGCGACTGGCCGGGGAAACGCCACCGCGCCGCGGTCAGTTCCTTCGGCTTCAGCGGCACCAACGCCCATGTGGTTCTGGAAGAGGCCACCGCGCCCGAACCGCGCGCACCGGCCGCTCCGGGGCCTCACGTTTTCGTCGTCTCCGCCAGGACCCGCGAGGCGCTGACCGAAGCGGCGGGAACGCTGGAGCGCTTCGTGGCGGCCCGGCCGGACCTCGACCTCGCCGACCTCGCCGTCACGTTGCAATCCGGCCGCAGCGCCTTTGGCGAACGGCTTGCGGTCATCGCATCCGACCGCGATACGCTCCTGCGTGCGCTCGCCTCCGTCGTTGCCGGCGCGCCGATTACTGGCGTCCATCTCTCCTCCGGCGACCGGGACGCCGTCGCGCCCTATGCCGACGACGCCGACGCCCGCGGCCTCGTCGCCAAATGGCTGACCTCCGGCGACGCCGGCCGGCTGGAAAAGGCCGCCGACCTCTGGGCGAAGGGCCTCGATATCCATTGGCGGGAAATCCACGGTGCGCGGCGCCTGCGATTGCCGGGCTATCCCTTTGCCCGCACGACCTATTGGATCGATGAACAGGAGAAGACCGCCGAAGCGTCGCTTCCGGCACTTGCCGCGTCGCTTCTCGGCTCCCGACCCGCCGCAGGCGAAATCGGCCGCATGACGGTGCGGATCGACGGCACCGAGCCCTGGCTCACAAGCGATGTGGGCGGCGTGGACCGCCGGCTCCTCGGCCTCTTCCTGCCGGAGCTTGCCCGCGCAGCCGCCGAGCGCATGACCGGCGCACCGGTCCGGCACCTGACCCATCTCCTCTGGGGTCGCCCGGTCGTCGTCAACGGCCGCCCCCGCGACCTCACACTCGCCGTCATGGCCGACGCCGAGGGCCTTCTCTACCGCATCGAGGCGGACGGCGAGGCGGCGACGCCCTGCCACCTCGGTTCGCTCTCAACGGCCCCGGAGGCCGAGCCGGCAACGGTCGAGCCGGCCGCCCTTCTCGGCGGTACGGATGCCACGGCCAAATTCGCGGCCTTCGCCCGGCGCCTTGCCGCACCGAGCCCGCAATCGCCGGAAATGGCCCGCGCGACGGACGTCCGGCACGACGGTTCGACAATCTCGGCGCGGCTGGAACGGCCGCGCGGCGCGCAGCCCGCCGGCGCTCTCTTCGACCCGCTTTTCCTGGACCCCGTCTGGCGGCTGGTGCCGTTCGCATCGGGGCGGGCCGATGCGCGCCTCGCCCTCCCCATGAGCATTGCCGCGATGACGGGCTTCTCCGCACCGGGAGACACAGCCTTCGTGCGTATCGAGGACGTTGCCAGCGGCGTCTCGGCAACGCTCTTCGACGCCGGCGGCCGCGAAACCCTGCGCATCGAGGGCATCAGGACGGTGCCGTTCGACCGGAGCCGCGATATTCTCCTTGGCGAGGAGGCAGGACCATGACGAGGGTGGCGATCGTCGGCGGCGGGCCGACGGGCATCGGCGTTGCCCGCGAGCTGATCGAGGGCGGCATTGCCGTCGACCTTTATGAAGCGGAGGCCGATTTCGGCGGCGTCTGGAACGGCGAGGCGCCGTGCGGGCGCACCTATCGCTCGCTGCACCTCATCTCGCCGAAATTCAACACGCAAGTTCCCGACTTCCCGATGCCGGACGACTACCCGCCCTATCCGAATCACCGCCAGATGCTGGACTATGTCCGCGCCTATGCGAGGGCCTTCGGCGTCTATGAGCGCGCCAACTTCAATGCGGCCGTTGAAAGCCTGACCCCGGAGGGCGACGGCTGGCGCCTGAGGACGAGCGCCGGCCATGACGAGCACTATCCCCTCGTCGTCGTCTGCAACGGCCTGCAGCGCGTGCCGCTCTATCCCGACCCGCCCTATCCGGGCAGCTTTTCCGGCGAGGTGCTCCACGCCGCCGACTACAAGTCCGCCGACCAGCTTCGCGACCGCCGTGTCCTCGTCATCGGCGGCGGCAATTCCGGCTGCGACCTTGCCGTCGATGCAATCCACACGGCGGCAAGCGTCCTCCACAGCACAAGGCGCGGCTACTACTACCAGCCGAAATTCATCGACGGAAAGCCGACGCCGCAATGGATGATGGAGCTCGGCAACAAGTTCGCCACGAGGCAGGAGACCCTCGCCTATATGGCCGAGGTCTTCCGCTTTGCCGGCTTCGACGGCACCGCCTACGGCCTGCCGAAACCGGACTACCCGCTCGATGCCGCCCACCCGGTGATGAACTCTTTGCTGCTCTATCACATCGGCCATGGCGACATTCAACCGAAGGGCGACGTCGAAAGATTTGCCGGCAAAACGGTTCGGTTCAAGGACGGCAGCGCGGCGGAGATCGACCTTGCGCTCTTCGCCACGGGCTATCGCCGCGACTTCCCGTTCCTCGATGCCGGCCTCCTGGAATGGAAGGACGGCATTCCCGACCTGTTCCTCCATTCCACCCCGCGCAACCACGACAACCTCCTCTTTATGGGCTTCATCAACGCCGCCGGCGGCCTCGGCGACGGCATGAAGACGCAAGGGCTGTTCGTGCTGAATTATGCCCGCGCGCTTTTTGCCCGTAGCCCCGGGCTGGAGCGGTTCCTCAAGGCCAAGAAGATCGACAGGCCGGACCTCGGCCAGGGCTATTTCATCGACAGCTATCGCCATCGCTGGGAAGCCGACCTCTGGAAGCTGCTCGCCCATATGCGCCGCTACCGCGACATGCTCGCCGAAACCGCGGTTGAGGAGGTGGCCGTCCGATGACCGACGACAGCAAGAACCTTTCGGACCGCATGCGGCGCCTCATCGATCAGGAACTGGTCGCGCGCGCCGGCGTGCAGCCGGAGGCGGAGGCGCAGGAAGGGGAGGATACCGCGTCGCCGGAGGCGAGCCTCGAGGCCCGCCTTGCGGCCGATGTCTGGCGCCTCGCCGCAGGCGCCCTCGGCATGTCCGAGGCCGAACTCGACCCCCAGGAAAACCTCGCCAATCTCGGCATCGACTCCATCGCCATCACCGAGGTCATGGCCAAGATCTCGCGCCATTTCGGCATTTCCGTCGCCCCGACGACGTTCTTTGAGGCGCGGCACCTCAACGACCTGTCGAACATCCTGCTGGCCCGCTACCGCGCACCCATCGCCGCCCGCTATGCGCAGGAACGACCGCAGGAGCCCGAACAAACGGCCAAAACGCCGCCCGCGCCCGTGCCGTCAGCACCGCCGCCCGCACCGTCCGGTCCGGCCCCTGCCGGCGACGAGACGGATGCCTGGCTCGTCCGCCACCGCGCCGCGGCGCAACCGGCGGTGCCGGCTCCCGTCGCCCGTCCGGCGGCCGAAAAAGCCGAATCTTCGGCCGATGTCCCCATCGCCATCCTGTCCATGGACGGCAAATTCGCCAAGAGCCCGGACCTCGACGCATTGCAAGCCCATCTCGCCGCCGGCGACGACTGCATGGAGGTGGTGCCGCCCGAGCGCTGGGACTGGCGCGCCGTCGATGGCGACCCGAAGAAGGGTCCCTTCACCAATGTGAAATACGGCGGCTTCGTCGACGGGGTCGACCTCTTCGATGCCGCGTTCTTCCACATCTCGCCGCGCGAAGCGGAGCTGATGGACCCGCAGCACCGCCTGTTCCTGGAATGCGCCTGGAGCGTCATCGAAAAGGCGGGTTACGCGCCGGGATCGCTCTCCGGCCGCAAGGTCGGCATCTTCCTCGGCATCGACCTCCTCGACTACATGCAGATGGTGAACCGGGACGGCTCGCTGGACCCGCAGCAGATGACCGGCCTCGGCCACACCTTCTGCCCCAACCGGCTGTCCTTCCTGCTCGACGTCCACGGCCCGAGCGAGGCCATCGACACGGCCTGCTCCTCGTCGCTGGTCGCCGTCCACCGGGCGGTGATGGCGATCCGCCACGAGGGCTGCGAGATGGCGCTTGCCGGCGGCGCCAACCTGATGCTCTCGCCGCTGCAGCACATCCTGTTCTCGCGCATCGGCATGCTGGCACCGGACGGCCGCTGCAAGACCTTTGCCGCCGCTGCCAACGGCTATGCCCGCGCCGACGGCGTCGGCGCGGTGCTCCTAAAGCGCCTTGATGCGGCCGAGGCCGACGGCGACCCGATCCTCGGCGTGATCCGGGGTTCGGCCGAACACCATGGCGGCGGCGCCACCTCGCTGACGGCGCCGAACCCGAAGGCGCAGGCCCGCCTCATCGTCGAGGCGCACCGGGCTGCGGGCACCGACCCGCGCACCATCGGCCTCATCGAATGCCATGGCACCGGCACGCCGCTTGGCGATCCGATCGAAGCGGAAGGCCTGAGGCGCGCCTTCGCCGAGCTTTACGAGGATCGGGGCATTGTGCTGCCCGCGGCCCCGACGGTCGGCCTCGGCTCGATCAAGTCCAATATCGGCCACACGGAGACCGCGGCTGGCGTTGCCGGCCTCATCAAGGTGCTGCTGGCGATGCGGACCGGGACCCGGTTCCAGACCCTCCACTGCGCCGAGCCGAACCCGCTGCTGGAGCTGGAGCAAAGCCCGTTCTTCCTCCTGCAGGAGGCGGCGCCCTGGGAGCGCCCGGTGGTCGACGGGGCAGAACAACCGCGCCGCGCCGGCCTTTCCTCCTTCGGCGCCGGCGGCGCCAACGTCCACATGGTCATCGAGGAATACCGCGAGGCGCGGCCGGTCGGCGCGGCGGCGATCGATGGCCCCCTCGTGGTGCCGGTGTCCGCCGCGAGCGAGCCGGCCCTGAAGGACGCGGTCGCGCGCCTCCGGAATGCCGCGACGGACGCCGATTTCGCAAGCCTTGCCTGCACGCTGCAGGTCGGCCGCGACGCCATGCGCTGCCGCGCCGCGTTCGTCGCGAGCGATCGCGCCGACCTCATCGGCCGCATGGACGCCTTCCTTGCCGGGGACGGGGATGCCGCGTTTGCGGGAAGGGTCGCAAGCGGCCGCAAGGACGACGCGCCAGCGCTGGACCCGGCGCGCGCCGATCCGGCCGGGATCGCCCGGCACTGGGCGGCCGGCGGCGCGGTCGACTGGCAAAACCTCTGGGCCGGAGAAACCCCCCGGCGCATCGCGCTGCCCTCCTATCCCTTCCAGCGAAAGCGCTTCTGGCTGCCGCAGGCGGAAACGCCGCCCGTGTTGCTGACCCCGACCTCCGACGGGCAGGGGTGCTATTCGCTTCGCCTCACCGGCCGAGAGATGTTCCTCGCCGACCACAGGGTCGGCGGCACCCCGGTCTTTCCCGGCGTCGCCTATCTGGAACTCGCCCGGTCTGCGGCCGTCGCCGACGGCATCGCCGATCCGGTGCTGCGCAAGATCGTCTGGATGGCGCCGTTGAAGGTCGAGGCACCTGTCACCGTCGTCTGCGAGATCGACAGGCGCGACGACGGCAGCATCCGCGCGGAAATCTCAAGCCATGCCGGCGACGGCGTCCGCGAGGTTCACGCCCAGATGCGCATCGCGCCCTCGGGCGGCGGGAGCCGGCGGCCGGTCGACCTTGCCGCCCTCCGCGCCGCGCCCGCCCGCCATGTCGACCGCGCCGCCGTCTACGGCGCCTTCGACGCCATGGGCCTTCACTACGGAACCGCCCACCGCGCCATCGCCGACCTCGCTGTCGCCGAGGGTGTCGTCCTTGCCCGGCTTGAGCTGCCGGAAGCGTTCAAAGGAACCCTTAAAGATTTCTGCCTCCATCCGAGCCTGATGGACGGCGCGTTCCAGTCGGCGATCGGCCTTTCCCTCGATGCGGACGGCCGGGGCGCCAGCGTTGCCTCCCTGCCGTTCTCACTGGCAACCTGCGAGATGTTCGGGCCGCTGGAACCGGCGATGTGGGCCCATGTCCGCGCCGCGGCGGATGCGGGCGGGGGGCTCCAGAAGGCCGACATCGACCTCATCGCCGGCGACGGCACGGTGCGCGTTGCCATGACCGGCTTCATCGCCCGCGAACTGGCGCCGGCAGCCACCGGGACCAGTGGTTCGGAGAACGGAGCCCTGCGCTTCGTCCCCGTATGGAAACCGTTTTCGCCGGCCACCGATCAGCCGGTCTTTAGCCGGCGCATTGTTTTTCTTGCCGACGGCGCCCTCGACCGCGGTGTTCTCGGCGCCCGCCTGCCGGATCGCGATATCCGTGTCTTCGACGCCGCCCTGCCGCTCGCCGACCGCTTCATCGGCCTGTGCCGCGAGGTAATGGCGGCCGCGCAAGAAGCGCTCGCGGCGCCGGGCGACCAAGCCATCCTGATTCAGGTCGTGCTCCCCGACGACGATCTTGCCGCGCCCCTCGGCGGCATCGCCGGCATGCTGAAAAGCATTCACCGCGAGCACCGCCGCTTCCACGGCCTGGTGCTGCGAGGCGCCAGCGACGCGATGACGCTCGCAACCGCTCTTGAAGTGACCGAAGCAGCGCCCGCCGGTGCGCTCATGCGGTTGGCGCCTGCGGGCCTTGAGATCGAAACGATCGAGGCGGCGGGCGTCTTCGGCGCGGCGCCGCCCCCCTGGAAGGACGGCGGCGTCTACCTGATCACCGGCGGCACGGGCGCGCTCGCCCGGCGCCTCGCCGATGCCGCGCTCGCCCATGCGCAGGCGGCGAAGATCATTCTGGCCGGACGGCGCCCGGCCGACGCCCCGCTCGCTGCCCATATCGACGCCACCGAAAACCTCTTCTATGAGGTCGCGGATATCGCTGACGACCATGCCGTCGCCGCGCTGGTGGAGCGCATCCGCACCGCCCATGGCCGGCTCGACGGTGTCGTCCACACGGCCGGAACGCTGCGCGACGGAGCGATATTGCGCAAGACCGGCGCCGACCTCGACGCGGTCCTGGCGCCGAAGGTCCGCGGGGCGCTCGCGCTCGATGCCGCCACTGGCGATGCCTCGCTCGATTTCTTCGTGCTCTTTGCCTCCGTCGCCGGGGTGTCGGGCAATATGGGCCAGGCCGACTACGCCGCCGCCAACGCCTTCCTCGACGGCTTCGCCAAGATGCGTGAGGCGCGCCGCGCGCGCGGCCTCTGCCATGGCCGCACGGTCTCCATCGCCTGGCCGCTCTGGGCCGACGGCGGCATGCGGATCGGCGCCGCCCAGGAAGACCTGATGCGCCGGGTGACGGGCCTTGAGGCGCTGGAAGCCGGCGCCGGCATAGCCGCCTTCGATGCCGCTGTGGCAGGAGATGGACCGCGCACAATTGTCGCCACCGGCGATGCCGTACGTATCGAGGCCTTCCTCGCCGGCGCGGAGCCCGAAGCAGCGCCCGAGCCCCGAAGGGCCGAGGTCGCAGCACCCGCCGCCCCCAATGCCGGCACGCTCCACCGCCCCGTCCTTGCCGCGCTCATCGACGAAGCCGCGGCCCAACTCAAGGTTTCCGTGGAGGATCTGGAACCGGATGTGGAGCTGACCGAATACGGCTTCGACTCCATCGGCTTCACCCAGTTCGCCAACCGCCTCAACGACCGCTTCGGCCTGGAGCTGACGCCGCCGCTGTTCTTCGAATATCCGACCCTCGACGGCCTTGCCGGGCACCTTGCCGAGGCCGAGCCGGAGGCTCTGGCAAAGGCCCTCGGCATCGCTGCAACGCCAGCGCCGAAGACCGAACCGGCCGAAGCCCCGACCACCGTCACTCCCGCGCCGCACCCGCTGCCATCCGCTGCCCCTGTCCGCGTCCCAGATCCCCAAACCGCGCCCGACGCCATCGCCATCATCGGCATGTCCTGCCGCTTCCCCGGTGCGCCGGACATCGACGGCTTCTGGGACGTGCTTGAAAGCGAGCGCGACTGCATCTGCGAGGTGCCGGCCGAGCGCTGGGACTGGCGTGCGTACTGGGGCGATCCCTTGCGCGAACCCGGCCGCGCCAACGTCAAGTCCGGCGGGTTCCTTGAGAATATCGCCGGCTTCGATGCCGCCTTCTTCGGCATTTCGCCGCCCGAAGCGCGGATGATGGACCCGCAGCAGCGCCTGCTCCTCACCGAGGCCTGGCGGGTGATGGAGGATTCTGGCTACCCGCCCTCCGCCCTTGCCGGCTCGAAAACCGGCGTCTTCGTCGGCACGGCCGATGCCGGCTATGGCCGGCTGATTTCGGAGGCCGGGCTCGGCGTCGAGGGCTACACCATGACCGGCCTTGCCCCCTCCATCGGGCCGAACCGGCTGAGCTATCATTTCGATTTCCACGGGCCGAGCGTTGCCGTGGAGACCGCCTGTTCCAGCGCCCTCGTCGCCGTCCACCGCGCCGTCGAGGCCCTGCGCTCCGGCCATTGCACCGCGGCCATTGCCGGCGGCGTCGGCGTGCTGCTGTTGCCGGAGGCCTTCGTCGGCTTTGCCAAGGCCGGCATGCTGGCGCCCGACGGCCGCTGCAAGCCGTTTTCCGCCGCCGCCAACGGCTATGCCCGCGGCGAAGGCATCGGCCTCGTCTTCCTGAAGCCGCTTGCCGAGGCCGTCCGCGACGGCGACCGCATCCACGGCGTCATCCGGGCGAGCGCGGAAAACCACGGCGGACATGCCGCCTCGCTGACCGCGCCGAACCCGAAGGCGCAGGCCGACCTGTTGCGCACCGCCTATCGCGCGGCCGGCATCGACCCGCGCACCGTCGGCTATATCGAGGCCCACGGCACCGGCACGCCGCTCGGCGACCCGATCGAGGTCGAGGCCCTGACGGCGGCCTTTGCCGACCTCGACCGCGAGGCGGAGGAGCGCTTCGGCCCGATGCCCGAGGCATTCGAGCACCGCTGCCTCCTCGGCTCGGTAAAATCCAATATCGGCCACCTGGAAATCGCCGCGGGCATCGCCGGCCTGATCAAGGTGCTCCTGCAGATCCGCCACGGCACCATCGCCCGCTCGCTCCATGCCGAGGCGTTGAACCCCTATCTGAAGCTCGAAGGCGGCCCGTTCCGGATCGCTCAGGAAAAGACGGAATGGCGGCCGGTCGTCGGTTCGGATGGAAGTCCGCTGCCGCGCCGCGCGGGCGTCAGTTCCTTCGGCTTCGGCGGCTCCAACGCCCATGTGGTCATCGAGGAATTTCTGGCACCGGCGCCGGCCGGGCCCGAGGCGGGTGCGCCGCAACTGATCGTGCTCTCGGCAAAGACCGCGGCGCAACTGACCGAGAGCGCCGCCCGGCTCCATGCGTTCCTGGAAAAGACCGAGGCGCGGCTCGACGACACTGCCTGGACGCTGCAGGTCGCCCGCGAGCCCATGCGTCACCGCCTCGGCTTTCTGGCAAGGGATCGCGCGGACCTCTCGGCCAACCTGGCGTCGATCGCCGCGGGAAATGCCGGCGCGGGCGTCGTCGCCGGCGAGGTGAAGAGCGGCCGCAAGCTTCTCTCCGTGCTGGAAAACGACGGTCCGCTCGCCGAGGCCGCCGCCGGCCTTGCCGGGCGCGGCCGGCCGGACGACCTGCTGGCGCTCTGGGTCGGCGGCTTTAATGTTGACTGGAAAAAGGCCTGGCGCGGACCCGAAGCGCGGCGGATTTCCCTGCCGGGCTATCCCTTCGCAAAGACGCCCTATTGGGTCGGCACTTCGCCGGCAAATAAACCGGCATCACCCGAGCCAACGCAGCCGAAGCCGAACTTGTCGCAAACGCTGACCGGCAACGAAAGCTTCCTCCGCGACCACGTGGTCACCGGCAAAAAACTGCTGCCCGGCGTCGTCGCCTTCGAGCTTGTGCGCCGCGCGCTTGAAGGGGCCGGCGTCGGAGGCGGCTTCGAACTCGTCGGCCATGGCTGGGTCGGCCCCGTCGCCGTCGACGAAACGCCCGTGCGCCTCGACGTGACGCTGGAAGAGGGCGGGGCGCAAGGTCAGGCCTACAGGCTATCGGCGGACGGTGCGCGCCATGCAGAGGGCGTCGCGCGACCGTTGTCCGAGATGGCACCGCGCATCGATATCGACGCGGCGAGGGCGGCGGCGCCTGAGCCCGTCGATACCGCCAGCCTCTATCGGCGGTTTGCCGACACCGGCCTTGAATACGGCCCGGCCCAGCGCGCCATCGTCGAGGCTCGGCGCGGCCCCGGCATAGCGGTGGCAAGGCTGCAGCGGCCGGCCGATGCCGATGGCGGCTTCGATCTCGACCCCGCGATCCTCGATGGGGCGTTGCAGGCGGTCGCGTTGCTGGCAGACGACACGAACGCGTTGGCGCTTCCCTACGCAGTGCGCCGGGTCGCCGTCTTCGGCGCCACCGGTCCGGTGATGTGGGCCGTCGTCGGGGGCGGTGATAAGGGCGCCTCCATCGACGTTTGCGACGAGGCCGGGATGGTTGCCGTGCGGCTGGAGGATTTCGTTGCCCGGCCCGTCGCGGCGAGCGCAGGGACCGGCTCGGCTCCCGCTGCGCCTGCGGCGCCGGCAACAAAAGACCTTTCCGACGAGGACCGCCACGCCGCCGCCCTGCGCCTCGTCACGGAAATCGCTGCACGCACGCTCGAAGTCGAGCCGGACGTCCTCGACGTCGACACCGAGCTCGGCGATTTCGGCTTCGACTCCATCACCATGACGGCCTTCGCCTCGCGCATCAACGCCGAGCTGGGCTTGGCCCTGACCCCGGCCGACTTCTTCGAATTCGCAACGCTCGCCCGGCTTTCCGACCACATCGCCGGCGACCTGGAGCCGGAACAGCTCGGCCTTGAGGCGGCTTCGGCGCCGCTCGCCGAACAGCTCGCCCCCGCACCGATCGTTCCGGTTGGTTTCGAAGCCAAACCGGCCGCCTCCGCCCACGCCGGGGCCGATGACCCCATCGCCATCGTCGGCATGAGCTGCGCCTTCCCGATGGCGGACGATCCCGACGCCTTCTGGGAGAACCTTGCGGCCGGCCGCGACTGCATCACCCGCATCCCGCCGGACCGCTGGTCCTGGCAGGACGTCGACGGCGACCCGAAGACCGATCCGACCAAGACCAACGTCCATTGGGGCGGCTTCACCGACGGCGTGTTCGAATTCGACCCGCTGTTCTTCGCCATCTCGCCGCGTGAGGCGCGGATGATGGACCCGCAGCAGCGCCTGATGTTGCCCCATGCCTGGAAGGCGATCGAGGACGCGGGCCATTCGCCGAGGAGTTTTGCCGGCAAAAGGGTCGGCGTCTTCGTCGGGACGTCGTTCTCGGGCTATCGCGCGAGCCTTGGCGAGGACACCGGCGGCGAGGGCTATGTGGCGACCGGGATCGTGCCCTCGGTCGGGCCCAACCGCATCAGCTATCTCCTCGATCTGCACGGGCCCAGCGAGCCGGTCGAGACCGCCTGTTCCTCTTCGCTGGTGGCGCTCCACCGGGCCGTACAGGCAATCCGCGCCGGCGATTGCGAGGCCGCGCTCGTCGGCGGCGTCAACACCATCGTCACCCCCGACGCCCACATCAACTACGCCAAGGCCGGCATGCTGGCGCCGGACGGCCGCTGCAAGACCTTCTCCGACCGGGCCGACGGCTACGGCCGCGGCGAGGGCGTCGGCATGCTGTTCGTGCGGCGGCTTTGCGATGCCGAGCGCGACGGCGACCCGATCCTTGCCGTCGTTCGCGGCACCGCGGTCAACCATGGCGGCCACGCCAATTCGCTGACCGCGCCGAACACCGAGGCCCAGGCCGACCTCATCCGCACGGCCTGGATGCGTGCCGCCATCGACCCGCGCACCATCGGCTATGTCGAGGCCCACGGCACCGGTACGGCGCTGGGCGACCCGGTCGAGATCAACGCCCTCAAATCGGCGTTCCGCGACCTGCCGAAGGGCGAGGACAAACTGGAAGGCACCGGCTGCGGCCTCGGCTCGGTGAAGACCAATATCGGCCACCTGGAGCTGGCCGCGGGCGCCGCCGGCCTCGTCAAGATCCTCCAGCAGTTCCGCTACGGCAAGATCGCGCCGAGCATTCACTGCGAGACGGTCAATCCCTTCATTGATCTGGACGGAACCCCGTTCCGCATCGTCCGGGATTTGGAGGACTGGCATCCGGTGCGCGATGCGGCTGGAACCCCGCTGCCGCGCCGCGCCGGCATCAGCAGCTTCGGCTTCGGCGGCGTCAACGCCCACGCGGTCCTGGAGGAATACCGGCCGCAGGAGGCCCGCGCGATTGGCCCCGATGGCCCCGTCGTCATCGTTCTGTCGGCGAGGGACGCGGCGCGGTTGACGGAGAACGCCGGAAATCTCCTCGCCTTCCTGGATCGCGGCGACATCGGGGAGGCAGACCTCGGCGATCTGGCAACGACGCTGCAGGTCGGCCGCACGCCGATGGCTGAGCGGCTGGCGATCGTCGCGGAAAGCCTTGCCGAATTGCGCGATAAACTCGCCGCCTGGCTCGCCGGCGGCGCCTCTGACGCCGTCCGAACCGGCCGTGCCGATCCCCGTGCGGCGGCCGACGGACCGCTCGGCGCCGACGCCGCGCCGGAGCAGATTGCCGCGCATTGGGTCGCGGGCGGCGCCGTCGATTGGGGCAAGCCGAAACGCCGGCTCAGGCTGCCCACCTATCCCTTTGCCCGGGACATCTTCCGGGCCGCGCCGGAATACAAGGCCGCCGCCGCAACCGCGCCGTCTCCCGCCGTCTCCACCCCTGCCGTTTCGGCAGACGGTGGCACGGAAAAAGCGGTCCGGCTCGACGCCGATGCCTTCTATCTCCGCGACCACCGCATCCGCGGCGCGCGCATCCTGCCGGGCGCCATGGCGCTGGAACTCATCCGCGAGACGGCGGAGCCAGTGCTGCCGCAGGCGGGCTCGATGATCCTGTCCCGCATCGCCTGGCGCCGCCCGGTTCAGCTCGATGCGGGCGAGCGCGATATCCGCATCGTTCTGAGCAAGGGCGATGCCGATCTCTTCAAGGCCCGCCTCGTCGACGGGGAAACCGACGCCGTCACCTGCGACGTCTCTGCCGGCGCAGGCACCCCCGGTCGTCTCGACGTCGACGCCCTGAAATCCCGTTGCGCCGATCTGCGCGACCCCGACTGGCTCTACGCCTCCTACGCCGCGTCCGGCATCGACTACGGCCCTGCCTTCCGGGCCGTCGCCGGCCTCTGGTCGGGCGACGCCGAGGTGCTGGCACGGCTGACGCTGCCCCGCGCCGCCGACGCCGGCGCCTACCACCTCCACCCCAGCATCCTGGACGCCGCCTTCCACGCGTCTCTGCCGCTCTTTGCCGGCAAAGGAACCTCCGGCCTTGCCCTTCCCGTCGCCATCGACCGCATGGAGATCTTCGGAGCCACAGGGCCGGAGATGTGGGCCCATCTGCGGCTCGCACCATCCGGAACGGGCGTTTCCAGGGTGGATATCGATCTCGCCGACGGGACCGGCAAAACCTGCGTCCGCATCGAGGGCTTCACCCTGCGCGCCGTGCCGGACCGAAAGGATACGCCGCGCGTTGCGACATCGTCGCCGGAGAATGCCCCCGCGACCGACCTCCGCCGTGCCGCCGAGGCCTATTTCGTCGGCCTAGTTGCCCGCGAGACGGAGATCGACCCGGCCGCCATTTCCGTGGCCGCGCCGCTTGAGGACTACGGCATCGATTCCGTCATGATCGCTCGCCTGACGGATGCCCTGGAGCGGGATTTCGGGCCGCTGTCGAAGACGCTGTTCTTCGAGTACCAGACCCTTGAGGCCGTGATCGGCCATTTCCTGGAAAGCCACGCCGACCGGCTCGCAGAGATCGTCGGCGCCGGCGCCGCGCACGTGGCCCCCGCGCCGACCCCGCTCCCGGCGCGGCCAAAACACCCGGCCGATGCGCCCGTCGCCATCATCGGCCTTGCCGGCCGCTATCCGGGTGCGCGCAATGTCGCCGAATTCTGGGAGAACCTGAAGGCCGGTCGCGACTGCGTCACCGAAGTGCCCGCCGCACGCTGGGACCATGCGAGCCTCTATGACCCGGAGCGCAAGCCCGGCCGGACCACCGGCAAATGGGGCGGCTTCGTCGACGGTTTCGATCGCTTCGACCCGATGTTCTTCAACATCGCGCCGCGCGAGGCCGCCTATATGGACCCGCAGGAGCGGCTGTTCCTGCAATGCGCCTTTGAGACGCTGGAGGATGCCGGCTACACCCGCGCCACTGCCGCCCCGCCGCGCCCCGGGCTATCCGGCGCCGATGTCGGCGTCTTCGTCGGCGTCATGTATGAGGAATACCAGCTCTACGGCCCGGAGCGGACCGCGGCGGGCGCGCCGACCGCGATCACCGGCAGCGCCGCCTCGATCGCCAACCGCGTTTCCTATTTCTGCAACTTCCAGGGCCCGAGCCTTGCGGTCGACAGCATGTGCTCGTCGTCGCTGACCGCCATCCACCTCGCCTGCGACGCGCTCCGGGGCGGGGGCTGTTCCGTGGCGCTTGCCGGCGGCGTCAACCTCACCCTCCACCCGAACAAGTATCTGGCGCTGTCGCAGGGCCGGTTCCTCTCCTCCAAGGGTCGCTGCGAAAGCTTCGGCGAGGGCGGCGACGGCTACGTGCCGGCCGAGGGCGTCGGCGCGGTGCTTTTAAAGCCGCTCGATGCGGCCGAGGCCGACGGCGACCGCATCTATGGCGTCATCCTCGGCTCCGCCCTCAACCACGGCGGCAAGACCAACGGCTACACCGTGCCGAACCCGCCGGCCCAGACGGACGTGGTGACGGCCGCGCTCACCCGCGCCGGCGTCGCCCCGGACGAGATCGGCGTGATCGAGGCCCACGGCACCGGGACGAGCCTCGGCGACCCCATCGAGATCGCCGCGCTCTCGCGCGCCTTTGCCGGGCGCACGACCCCGCTCCCCGTCGGCTCGGTGAAATCGAACATCGGCCATGGCGAGAGCGCCGCCGGCATCGCCGGCCTCACCAAGCTCCTGCTGCAGTTGAGGAACGGCCAGCTCGTGCCGTCACTCCATGCCGAGCCTCTCAACCCCAACATCGATTTCGCGGCAACGCCGTTCCGGGTCCAGAAGACGTTGGAGGACTGGCCGCGGCAGGTGGAGGACGGGCGCGAAAGGCCGCGGATCGGCGGACTCTCCTCCTTCGGCGCCGGCGGCGCCAACGCCCACCTGGTGGTTGCCGAGTACGTGGACGCCGCGCCGCCCGCAGCCGTCCATGGCCCGCAAATCTATCCCTTCTCGGCCCGCGATCCGGAGCGGCTGGCGGCGCTACTGGCGAATTTCCGCACGGCGCTGGAACGGATCGCCGAGCCGGACATGCCCTCCGTCGCGTCGACGCTCCAGGAGGGCCGGGAGGCGTTTGAGGAACGGCTGGCGATCGTCGCCGACGGCAAGGCGGATCTCGCCGCGAAGCTGGATCGCGTCATTGCCGGGGCCCTCGATCATCCGGGCATTTTCCGCGGCCGCGCCGCGCTCAACGCACCGACGGCCGAGCCCGGTGCGACGCTCGACGAGGTCGCCGCGGCCTGGGTCGCGGGGGCGACCGTGGATTGGGCGGCGCGCCGCACCGGCCCGCGTCCGCGCCCGATCAGCCTGCCGACCTATCCCTTCGCCGACGACCGCTACTGGCTGCCGGAGATCGACGCGCCTCCTCTTCGAGCCGGGGAAACGCCCGTAAGCCCCGATGCGCCGCTGCCGCTCCTCTTCGAGCCGGTCTTTGAGGAAAAAGCGGCGACGGACGGCACGGCGCCGCAAAATCGCATCGTTGTCCTCTGCGGCCTTTCGGAAGGCCATCCCGGCCTCGCCGAAGCCTTGCGCGCGTCCGGCGCGGAGTGCGTGGTGTTCGACGAGCCCGAATTCGCCGACCATGCCGCAAGGCTGCTCGCGCTCCTCAAGGGCACCGTTCGCGACCGGCGCAACACGCTGGTTCAGGTCGTCGTGCCGGCGACGGGCGAGGGAAGCGCGCTGGAAGGCCTCGGCGGCATGCTGCGCTCCGCCGCCTTCGAACACCGGTCGCTGGCGGGGCAACTGATCGCCGTCGACGGCGCGACGCCCGACCTCGTCGCCCGCCTCGCGCGTGACGCACATGCGCGGGAGGATATCGTCATCCGCCATGTGGCCGGCCGCCGGCTGGTGCGCACCTGGCGGGATTGGAAGCCCGCGGAGGGGGGAAAAAAACCCTGGCGCGAGGGCGGTGTCTATCTCCTCACCGGCGGCGCCGGCGGCATCGGCCGACACGTCGCGCAAGCCATCGCCGCCTCCGGCGTCCGCCCGTCGCTCTGGCTGACCGGGCGCTCTCCCGAAACGCCGGATATCGCAACGTGGCGCCGAGAGCTCGACACCCTCGGCGCCGCCGCCCGTTATCGCAGCCTCGACGTCACCGACGCCGATGCCGTCGCCGCCCTCCTCGTCGAGATCGAGGCTGAGGACGGTCGCCTCGACGGCGTCTTCCATGGCGCCGGCATCCTCCGCGACGGGCTGATGGCCGGCAAGGACGGAGCGACGCTGCGCGCCGTGCTGGCGCCGAAGGTCACGGGCACCGAAGTCCTCGACGCCGCCCTTGGCCGCCGCTCGCTCGACTTTTTCGTGCTGTTCGCGTCCGCCGCCGGCGCCCTCGGCAATCCGGGCCAGACCGACTACGCCGCCGCCAACGCCTTCCTCGACCGCTTCGCGGCGATCCGCAACGACCGGGTCGCGGCAGGGCTCTGCCATGGCCGCACCCTTTCCATCGACTGGCCCTACTGGCGGGGCGGCGGCATGCGCCTCGACGCGGCGGCCATCGCCGCGATGGAAAAGGCCGGCGTCCGGCCGCTGGACACCGGGCCGGCCATTGCCGCCCTCGAATGCTTCCTTGCCGACCCCGCGCCCGATCAGGTGCTGGTGCTGGAGGGCGATAAGGACCGGCTTCGGACCATGATCGGCGCCGCGCCGCGCGCCACGGCCGCGCCGAAGCTGCTCGCAGCCCCGTCGCCCGCCCGCCGTGCCGAACCTGCCCGTACGGACCGGACGCCGGTCCTTGAAAAAATCCTCGCCGCCTTTTCCGCCTGCCTCGGCGTGCCGAGGGATCGGCTCGACCCGGAGGCGACCATCGACCGCTTCGGCGTCGATTCCGTCTCGGCCCTTGAGATCGTCGAGGCGCTGGAAAAGGACTTCGGGCCGCTGTCCCAGACGATCCTCTTCGAATGCCAGACCATCGCGCGCCTCGCCGATGAACTGGCGGAATGCGCCGATACGCCGCCGCCAGATCCTGCGCCGGAGCGCGCCGCCGCGCCCCAAATGTCGCCGGATCGCGACGACATCGCCATCATCGCCGTCGCCGGCCGCTATCCCGGCACCGACACCATCGAGGCTTTCGCCGAAGCGCTGCGCGCGGGCCGCGACCTCGTCACCGAAGTGCCGCCGGAGCGCGCCGGCCTTGTCCCGCGCTTCTCGGACAAAAGGGGCGCCCCCGGCGCGAGCCACTGCAAATGGGGTGGGTTTCTTTCAGACGTCGACCGCTTCGACGCCGCCTTCTTCGGCTACAGCCCCAAGGCGGCCGACCTCGCAGACCCCCAGGAGCGGCTGTTCCTGGAAACCGCCTGGCACCTTTTCGAGCGCGCCGGGCACACGCGAGACCGCCTGAAGAACGCCTATGACGGCCGGGTCGGCGTCTTCGTCGGCGCCATGTACCAGCACTATGCGAGCCTCGCCGCCGACCCCGAGGTGCGGGCGCTGACCTCGCTGTCCTCCTATTCGGCGATCGCCAACCGGGTCTCCTTCTTCTTCGACCTTAAGGGGCCGAGCGTTGCCGTCGACAGCATGTGCTCGTCGGGGCTGCAGGCCGTGCACCAGGCCTGCCAGAGCCTTCGTTCGGGCGAATGCCGGCTCACGGTCGCCGGCGGCGTCAACCTCTCCATCGCGCCCGGAAAATTCGAGGGTCTTTCCCGCGCCGGCCTCGCTGCCTCGTCGCCCGAAAGCCGGGCCTTTGCCGGCGGCGACGGCTATCTGCCGGCCGAGGGCGTCGGCGCGGTGCTCCTGAAGCCCATGGCCGATGCGCGTCGCGACGGCGACCTTGTGCTGGCCGTCATCAGGGGCAGCCTCGCCAACCATTCGGGCCACTCCGCCGGCTATGCCGTCCCGAACGTCGATGCCGAGGTCCGGCTGATGGCTGACGCCTTTGCGGCGGCCGGCGTCGCGCCGGACACCATCGACTATGTGGAGGCCGCGGCGACCGGCGCGGAGCTCGGCGATGCCATCGAGCTGAAGGCGCTCGCCAAGGTCTATGCCGGCCGCAAGGTGCCGCTTGGCTCCGTGAAGGCCAATATGGGCCACGCCGAGGCGGCCTCCGGCCTCGCCCAGCTCACCAAGGTGCTGCTGCAGTTCGAACGCGGCGAACTCTTTCCGATGCCGGGGCTGGCGTGCCGCGAAGAGGCCTTCCGCGGGACGCCGCTCGTGCCGCAGACGGAGCTTGCGCCCTGGCCGGCGCCGGAAGGCGGTCGGCCGCGCCGGGCGGCGATCAGCTCCTTCGGGGCCGGCGGCTCGAACGTGCATCTGATCCTGGAAGAGGCACCGCCGCAGGCGGTCACGAACGGGGAGGAACGCCGGCCGCGCCGCTTCCCGCTCTCCGCGCGCACCGCCGGGCAACTGGGCGAGATGCGCCGGCGCCTTGCCGCCTTCCTGCGGGAATCCGGACCCGTCTCCATGGAGGCGTTGGCGCACACGCTGCAGCACGGGCGCGAAGCCTTCGACCGCCGCATCGACATCGTCGCGACCGACAGCCTTGAGCTCGCCGAAAAGCTGGAAAATGAGGCGTATCGCGAGAGCGCGGAGGCGCTCGCCACCGCCGGTGATGTTTCGGACACGGGGCCGATGCTGGTGCTGCCCGGCTATCCCTTTGCCCGCGAGCGTCATTGGGTGGCGGAGATGGGGGAAGCGGGCGAGGCGCGTCCGGCGGAACAGCCGAGGCCGGCCGTGCCCGAAAGGACCCTCCTCGATCTGATCCTTGCAACGCTGTCGGCCGAACTCGGCGTTCCCCTCGAAGAGATCGACGCCGACGCCACCTTCGATGCTCTTGGCGTCGACTCCATGGCCCGTACGCGGCTGTTCTACGCAGTGGAGGAGGCGACCGGGACGGAACTCTCCCGTGCCGACCTTGCCGCCCATTCCAGCCCGCGGGCGCTTGCGGACCATCTGGCCGAACGCGCTCCGGCCGCCGCGCCAGAAGCGGCAGAGGACGGTTTTCGGTCAGTGCGGCCTTCGGACTATCGCTGCCCCCTCGGTCCCGGCCAGACGGGGCTCTGGGTCTGGCAGAAGCTTCACCCGGAAAGCGGCGCCTACAACGTCCCGCTCGCGTTCCGCTGCCGCGCGCTGGATGTCGCGGCGCTGGAACGGGCGTTGGAGTTTCTCGTCACCCGATACCCGCTGCTCGGCTGCCGCGTGGATGAGGCGGCGGGGGCGCCGGTCCTCCTCCCGCGCGCCGAGGGCATTGCCGTCGCGACGGTCGCGATGCCGAAGGAGATCGAGACCGAGGCGTTTTTGCGCCAGCGTGCGCTGATGCCCTTCGATCTCGGCCGGGAAGTCCTCAGGGTCGAGCATCTGTCCGGCGGCCGGCTCGACGCGCCGGAGTCCGTCGTTCTGATCCTCGCCCACCACATCGTCACCGACGGCGTCTCCTCCGCCGTCATCGCCCGCGATTTCTGGCAGGCCTATGCCCGTTTCACGAATGGCGAAAAATGTGCGGATCGAAGTATCGCTAATGCGGACTATGCCGATTTCGTCGACTGGGAGACCGCTCTCGCGGAGGCGCCGGAGGGCGCGGCGCAAAAAGCGTATTGGCTGGAAAAATTCGCCGGCCCCTTGCCGTCCGCGACCCTGCCGGCGGGTGAGGGCGGCAGCCGCTCGCGCTCCCTCGACCCGACTTTGAGTGCCGATCTCCGCGACGCGGCGAAGACGCGAGAGATCAGCGCCGCATCGCTCTATCTCGCGGCCTTTGCCGCGCTCGTCTATCGCTATACCGGCGAGGCCGACCTCGTCATCGGCGTGCCGACCCTGCGCCGCTCTTCCCGGCGCTTTGCGGAAACCGTCGGCTATTGCGCCAACATGATCGCGCTGCGGCTCGCCGTCGATCCCGCGGCATCGTTCTCCGACTTTGCCCGGAGCGTCCACGAAGAGCTGGCCCAAGGGCTCGCCAACAGCGACGTCGCCTTTGCCGAAATCGCCCGCCAGATCGGCGGCACGGCGACCGGGACGGCGCCGTTCGCGATCACCTTCGCCTACCAGAATTTCGCCGCCGCCGACGAAATGCCGGAGGTCTTCGCGGCGGGCGATGTCGAACACCTTTCCGCGATCCGCCAGGCGACGGACGCCACCCTCAGCCTCGAAATCGAGGACGGAGCGGCCGGCGCCGCGGTCCATGCGGATGCCGCCGAGGGCGGCCCCGGCGCGGCGGCGCTGGAGCGCCTGCTCGGCCATTTCGGCGAACTGCTGAAGGCCGTCCTGAACGCGCCTGAAACGCCGGTCGCGGACCTGCCGATGCTGACCGGGCCGGAGCGCGACCGCGCGCTCCACCACTGGAGCCGGACGGGGCGCAGCGAACCCTTTGCCGGCCCTATCCACGGCCGCATCCTCGATGTCGCCCGCCGGTCGCCCTCGGCAACGGCGATTGTCGCCGGGGCGGAGCGCGTCACCTGGCGCGACCTTGCCGCGCGGGCAAGGCGTGTCGCCGTCGCGCTCTCGCGCCAAGGCATCGGCAAGGCAGACCGCGTCGCGGTCCTTGCCCCGCGCGGCCCGGATGCCGTCGCCGCCCTTCTCGGCGTGATGAGCCTCGGTGCTGTCTGGGTGCCGCTCGACCCGGACCTTCCGGACCAGAGGCTGGGATTCATCGTCAAGGATGCCGGCGCCGCCACCGTGCTGGCGGGGGAGGCGCTGGCGGAGCGCGCCCGAAAGATCGCCGCGGGCGTTCCGGTCGTCGTCCCCGGCAGCGGCGGCCTTCGCGCCCGTTTCGTCCGTCCGCCGGAGCCGGAGATCGGCGCGGACGATCCTGCCTATATCATCTACACCTCGGGTTCGACCGGCACGCCGAAGGGCGTCGTCGTCTCCCACGGCGCGCTCGCCCACCACTGCGCGGTCATCGCCGATGAATTCGGCCTGACGGAGCGCGACGCGGTCCTGCAGTTCGCGTCCCTGTCGGTCGACACGGCCATCGAGCAGATGCTGCCGGTGCTCATCCGCGGCGGGCGGCTCGTGCTGCGCCCGGCGGAGCTGCCGGCCCCGGCGGCGTTCCTGAATTTCCTGCGCGCGGCCGCGATCACTGTCGCCGACCTGCCGCCGGTCTATCTCGGCGAACTTCTTGCTGCCTGGGAGAGGAGCCGCGCCAACCGCTCCGCACTGCCGCTGCGCCTGATGATCGTCGGCGGCGACGTGCTCTCGCCGCAAATCGCCGAGGCCTGGGCCCGGAGCGGTATTGCCGGAGCCCGCCTCGTCAACGCCTATGGCCCGACCGAGGCGACGATCACGGCGCTCACCCACACTGTGCGGCCGAACGGCGGTCCGGTCCCCATCGGCCGGCCGCTGCCGGGAACGGAGATCTATATCCTCGATGCGGGCGGCCATCCGGTGCCGGACGGCATCGTCGGCGAGCTCCATATCGGCGGTCCGCGCCTCGCCCTCGGCTATCACGGCCGCCCGGACCTGACCGGGGAACGGTTCCGCACCCATGACCTGCCGCACAAGTCGCTCCCCCTCTACGCCACCGGCGACCGGGCGTCGTTCGTGCCCAACAGCGGCGGCGTCGTCGCCTTCCATGGCCGCATCGACGACCAGGTGAAGATACGCGGCCACCGCATCGAGCCAGGCGAGGTCGAGGCGGCGTTCGCGGCCTGCGGCATCGGCGAGGCGGCCGTCGTCGTCGAAAGCGGCGGCGGCGCCCCGGTGCTGACGGCCGTCGTCGCCGCGCCGGAGGAGGGCTTCGACGAAGCGGCGTTGCGCGCGCGCCTTGCCGAGCGCCTGCCGGCGCCGATGGTCCCGGCCGCGATCGTCCGCCGCGACCGGCTGCCGAAGACGCCCGGCGGCAAGATCGATCGCCGCGCCCTCAAGGGCACCCGGCCAGGGCGGACCGCGGCCCGGCCCGCGACGCCGCCGCGCGATGACATCGAGCGGAAGCTCTCCGACATCTGGGCCGAAGCGCTCGGGGCGCCGGAGGGCGGCCAGGACATCGGCATCGACGACGATTTTGCCTCGCGCGGCGGCAACAGCCTTACCGCCGTCCGGCTCCTTGCCCGGGTCGAGGAGGCCTTCGGGCGCGGCCTCTCGGTGCGCGACCTGGAAGCGGCTTCAACGATCGCGGCCCAGGCCCGGCTGCTGCGCGGGCGCGGCGTGACGGGGGCGGCGCGCACGGCAGGTCCCCCGCGCCTCCTCGTCTCGCTCGGCCAGCCGGCGCCCGGAAGCGCTGCCGAAAAGGTGCCGCCGCTGTTCCTCGTCCATCCGGTCGGCGGCACGCTCTCCTGCTACGGCCCGCTTCTTTCCGCAATGCAACCGGCGCGGCCGGTCTATGGTCTTCGCGCCGCGGGGCTTGAGGCCGGTGAGGCGGTGGCGGAAGGGGGGCTCGCCGACATGGCCACCGCCTATTGCCGGGAGCTCCGAAACGTCCAGCCGCGCGGTCCCTACAGCCTTGCCGGCTGGTCCTTCGGCGGCGTCGTTGCCTATGAGATGGCGCGCCAGCTCGAGGCCTCGGGAGAGACGATCGCCGTCACCGCCCTCCTCGACAGCTACACGCCCGCCGACCTCGCCGCACTCGATGGGGACGACCCCGACACCGCCTGCCGGCGCGCCTTCGTGCGCGATCTCTTCGGCGCCGATGCCGACATCCGGGCGGACGACGATATCGTCGCGACCGTGATGGCCCTGCCGCAGTTCTCTGCCGTCCTGCCGGGAGCGGACCGGGAAACGGTCGAGCGCCTCTACAAGGTCTTTGCCGCCAATCATGCGGCCCTTGCCGCCTATGTACCGGAGCCGTCGACGGCGCCGCTGACGCTGGTGCGGGCGACATCCGGATCGCCTGTGAAAGGAGCAGGAAGCTGGAGCGCTCTCGCCAGGGGCCGGCTTTCCGTCCACCGGATCGACGCGGACCATTACGGCCTGATGCGGCCGCCCCATGTGGCGGAGCTGGCACAGGTGCTCGGCGATACCGTCGCGACCGGCGAACCGGCCGCGTCGCAAGAATAGATAAAGCCGTCCGCGCGAAAGCCGTGGACGGATGCCGAGCGATCGGCTGACAGATCTCTGCCGCGCACCGTATAGTCGATGCGCGCGCAAAATCTGCAAGGGTGAGTCGGCGGCATGACCATCGACGTCGAAGACGAGTTCGAGGAATATGAGGAAGCCCTCGGCGGCGAGCGTCGCCGCCGGTTCCAGCTCTATGGCCTCATCCTCCTGATCGGCGTCGGCGTCGTCATCGCGCTCTTGTGGAGCCGGATCGTCATCACCATCGAATCCGGCGAGGCCGGCGTGCTCTACCGCTGGGTCTCCGGCACGGAGATGAACCAGATCTACGGCGAGGGCCTGCACATCATCTGGCCGTGGAACCGGATGTATGTCTACAACGTCCGCCTGCAGACCAAGGAACGCAACTACACGATGCTGACAAAGGGCGGCCTGCCGATCGACCTGCAGATCGCCGTGCGCTACCAGCCGGACCTGCGGCTGCTGCCGCTGCTCCACGTCACCGTCGGCCCGGAATACCTCAACAAGATCGTCTTTCCGGAGACGGAGGCGGTGCTGCGCCGCGCCGTCGGCCAGTACACGCCCGAACAGGTCTACACCAGCAAGCGCGGCTTCCTGGAATCGATCGTCGTCAGCAGCCTGACCAATGTGGAGGACCGCTACGTCATCGTCGACGACGTCCTGGTGCGCAGCGTCGAGCTGCCGCCCGCCGTGCGCCTTGCGGTGGAGCGCAAGCTGACCCTGTCGGAGGAGGAGAAGGCCTACGACTACCGCATCGGCATCGAGCGCAAGGAAGCCAAGCGCAAGGAGATCGAGGCCGGCGGCATCATGCTCTATCAGAACACCATCAAGAAGAGCCTCAACGAGGACCTGTTGCGCTGGCAGGGCGTGCAGGCGACCAAGCAGCTCGCCACCTCGCCCAATTCCAAGACGGTGGTGATCGGCTCCGGCAAGGACGGCCTGCCGCTGATCCTCGGCGGCGACCGCTAGGCGCGATGGCCGACGACGACGCCCTCGATGTTGAGGACGAGAGCGCCGAGCGCCCGGCGGTCAGCGTCTGGCTCGTCCTCGCCGCGCTCTTTGCGCTCGCCCTGTCGGTGCTGGCGCTGACCGAGGCGACGGGCCGGACCGCCCTCGTCTCGCGCGTCCAGGTCCTCCTGTTCGGCCCGGCCGACGACAATCTGAGGATCGTTGCCGTCTACGGCACCGGCGGCGAGGAGCACAGCTTCCTGCGCGGTGCCCGCATGGCGATCGACCGGATCAACGACGCGGACGGCGGCCTGTTCAAAAAGCGGCTGGAACTCGTCTCCTACGGCGAACGGGTCCATTCCGACGAGACCCCGCTGGAATCGACGGTTGCCCAGACGCTCGCCCTGTCGGGCCGCATTGCCCGCACCAAGAATCTCCTCGCCGTCGTCGGCCACCAGTGGTCGGACACGGCCGTTGCCGCCAGCTCCATCTACAGCCTCAACGACGTCCTGTTCCTGGCCACCCACGCAACGGCCGCCTCGCTGACCAACCACGACTTCAACACCGTGTTCGCCCTGCAGCCGGACAACGCCACCAATGCCGAGGTGGTGGCGAACTACGCCATGAAGAACGGCATGCGCCGCTTCGTCGTGCTCTCCGACAAGACCGACTACGGCAAGGAGAGCGCGGCCTTCTTCACCGCGGCGATCACCAATGCCGGCGCCGACCTGGTGTTCCGCGGCAACCTTGCGAGCGGCCGGCGGTCGATCGACCAGCTGCTGATGTTCATCCTCGACAACAATCTCTTCAAGCGGAGCGACTTCGACGCCTTCTTCATCGTCTCCTCGTCGATCCCGGAGACGGCGGAGTTCATCAAGCGGAGCCGCGACCTCGGCCTCACCATGCCGATCCTCGGCATGGAGTACCTGTTCTCCGCGGACATGGAAAAGGCCGTCGGCAAGGAGGCGATGAAGGATGTCATCGGGGTGTCGCTCTACGACCGGGACAACATTTCGGAGCGCGCCAGGACCTTCGTCGACGCCTTCCAGAAGGCCTTCGGCACCATGCCCGACCTCGACGCGGCGCTCGGCTACGATGCGGTGACGCTGGTCCGCGATGCCGCCCGGCGCGCCGGTTCCCGCGATCCGGACCGGCTGTCGGACATCCTCAAGGTGGCGCGCTACAAGAAGCCCTTCGTCGGGGTCACCGGGCCGCTCGTCTTCGACCGCAACGGGTTGATCACCGATACTCAGGTCTTCATCATCCGCCACGACGGCACCGAATTCCGCACCGCCGCCCATTATGAAATCCCGACGACATGGGATACCCTCGGCGAGGATTCCGGCGAGACCAGCACGGAAAGCTGGACGTCGCCGGACGAGGGTGTCCGCCCCGATGAGGAGAGGCAAGACCAATGACGCTTTTCGTGAACCCCTGGATCTTCCTCTTCTGGGTCGTGGCGAGCTGGATCATCGGCATGCTCGGCCGCGACACGCGCTTCGGCTTTGCCGGCAATTTCCTGGTTGCGTTCCTGTTCAGCCCGCTGGTCGGCATCATCGTGCTGCTCGCGTCCGACCGCTCCCGCCGCACGACCGTCGCCCGCCGCCGCCGCAAGGCCTGACCGCCCCGTCCGATCCGTCCCATCCGCACACGCGCGTGCCGCCGGTCTGTCGCCGTGCCGCTGCACTCTCATCCTATATTTATATGAAGTATACGTGTGCTAATATTGTGTACTACGGTGTATTTATCGGCGGGCATTAAATAAAAATCAATGCATGAAAGGCTTTCTTCTCGAAAGTACTGGGTTCCGAGGAGACCGGCCTTGAAGAATATTACGCTGCAGATCGCGCTTGCCGCGCTTATTCCCTCGCTCGCGGTTGTCGGCCTGGCCGGCAACACCATCCTGGAGCGTTATGAAACCTATAGCGAAATCCAGACGATGGTTCCGCTGACCATTATGGCGGAAGATGCCGCCAACCTGGTGCACGAGATCCAGAAGGAGCGCGGCGCGACCGCCGCCTATATGAACGGCGGCTTCACGGACAAGGCGCGCGCGGTGGTCGACCAGCAAAGGAAGCTGACCGATGCGGCCGCGGATGTCTTCTGGTCCCGGGTGAACGCGATGGACGAGCGCGTGACCGGGAAAATCGAAGATATCGAGGGCATTCTCGACGCCCAGGAAGAGATCAGGGTCGTCCGCGCCGGCATCGACGACCGGAGCAAGTCCAGCGCCGAAGCGATCAAGGTGTTCTCCGAGGAGATCACGGAATATGTGGCGGTCATCGTCGCGGTCATCAAACATAGCCCGACGCGGGATATCTCCGAAAACCTGATCCCGTTCCTGTCCCTGGTGGAAGCGAAGGAAGCCGGCGGCAAGGAGCGTGCGTTCGGCTCGGCCCTGTTTGCGTCCATGGCCGCAAACGGCAACTTCGAATATCCGGTCTTTCTCCGCTACATGTCGATGCTTGGCGCCGAACACGCCTATCTGGAGGAGTTTGAGGCCAACGCGACCGATGCGCAGGAGGCGCTCTTCAAGGAAACGGTCAAGGGACCGGACGTGGAGCAGGTCGAAGCCTGGCGCAACGTTCTCAAGGACCTTCCGAACTCCCGCGACGCGCAAGGCATCAGGGCGCTCGACTGGTTCGCGGCCGCCACAAGGCGCCTGGACATGCTCAAAAAGGTCAGCGACGATCTGGTGCATCGCGCGGAGGGATCCGCGAAGGCCGGTGCCGCCAGGCTCTTCAATCAAATGCTGACGCTGCTCGGCGTCGTCGCCGTCTTGGGCGCGATCGTGGCCGTCTTCGTCATCGCGCAGGTCCGCTCCATCATCCGCGCCCTGAAGCGGCAAAGAAATACGATCGCCGAACTCGCGGACGGCAATGTCGACATCGATATTCCGGATGCGGATCGTTCCGACGAGCTCGGCGACATCGCCCGCGCCTCGGAGGTCTTCCGCGACAAGATTCTTGAAAGCCGCCGGCTTGAAGAGGTGGAGCAGGCCGCCCGTCTCGGCCGGCGCCGGCGCCGCGAGCAACTGGAAAACGGCATCAAGATGTTCGAGGCCAAGATCGGCACCGTCCAGGAGCGGCTGTCTGCCCAGACCCGGAACGTGACCGCAACTGCGACCGACATGGTCCGGATCGCCCAGACCGCGGAAACCCAGGCCTCCGCCGCCTCGTCCGCGACCGCCAGCGCGACGGACAATGTGCAGACGGTCGCCTCGGCCGCGACCGAGCTTTCCGCCTCGATCCGGGAGATTTCCAACCAGGCGACGACCGCCACCTCCGTCGCGACCGAGGCCGCGCAAAGGGCAGAGGAAACCGACAAGGACGTCGGTGCCCTTGCCGATGCCGCCGACAAGATCGGCGAAGTGGTCGAGATGATCCGGGCGATCGCCGAACAGACCAACCTGCTGGCGCTCAACGCCACCATCGAGGCGGCGCGCGCGGGCGAGGCCGGCAAGGGATTCGCCGTCGTCGCGGCGGAAGTGAAGGAGCTCTCCAACCAGACGGCAAAGGCCACCGACGAGATCGCCAACCAGATCGGCGGCGTTCAGGTCTCGACCAAGACGGCCGTGGAATCGATCCGCAACATCGTCACCAGGATCGAGGAAGTGCGCGCGGTCTCAAGCGCGATCGCCGCGGCCGTCGAGGAGCAGGAAGCGGCCACTGCGGAGATCACCCAGAGCATCACCTATGCGTCCGACGGGGCGACGGCGGCGGCCGAAAACGTCCAGCATGTCGCAACGACGATCGAGAGCACCCGCCAGCAGTCCCAGGTCATGGAAGACGCCGGCAACCAGCTCGGGGAAGTCGCCGTCCAGCTCACGAGCGCGGTCGACGCCTTCCTGCAGGAGGCGCGGGCGGAAGAGGCGGCCTGACGTGCTTTGCGCGCGAGCCCGCGCAACGAAAAACCTGTGCAACGAAAAATGCCGCCGGCCCGTCTGGACCGGCGGCATCTGATTCCTGCGGGCCTTGAAAGGCTCAGGACGCGGAGCTTTCCACCGTCTCTTCGGTCTTGTCCTTGACCTTGCGGGCGAGGTCCTTGCCCTTTTCGAACTGCTCCTTGTAGAAGGCGCGCATCTTGCTGGCGTTGAAGTCCAAGAGCGTGCCGCCTTCCTCGTAATGCTTGACGATCGACCGGCCGACCGCGAAGGTCGCGCCGCCCGCCACCACCGGCAGCGAGACCATGCCGACCATCCAGCCGATGCCGGGGATCAGCTTGGTGGCGCTGGCGGCCACCACATAGCCGGCGCCATAGCCGACGACGCCGCCGGCGAGCGCATAGATCACCTTGCGGCCGATGCTTTCGGAGAACGGCTTGCCGTAGAGCTGCGACAGCTTCTGGATCATGCGAAGCTGGATCGCGACCACGGCGGCGATGTCGAAGAAGGCGATCGGGACGATGCTGGCCGCCACCGAGGCGATCACATAGTCCTTGATGAGATTGTCGGCCGTCAGCTCGCGCGCGACGTCGAACTCTTCCTCTGCGGCGGCTTCCACCGCCTCTGCCTCGGCTGCCTTTGCAGCGCTTGCCTTGGTCGCCATTCATGCCTCCTCGAAGGGTGTCCGGGCCCGCCACCGCGCCGGGCCGAAGGAATCGTGTTGGTCAGACGACCAACGAAACGCGTTGCGAACGGTACTCTTTTAGGTCGAAAATGGAAAGACTTGGCGCGGCCTCGGCCCTGTTTTTCTTGGGTTGAAGCCGGCCCGCGACCGTTGCCGCAAAGCAACGGGCGAAGTCAGGCGGCCTCGCCCTGCAACTCTTCCAGGTAAACCTCGCCGACGATGCGCACCAGCACGACGGCCGAGACCGAGGTCAGCGCGACGCCGAGAACGTGCGGCCCGGGCGTCATCTTCAACAGGCCGTTGGTGGTGAAGCTGGCAATCCCGGGCGCCGCCATGCCGGTCAGCATGGCCGTCGCCAGCCGCCGGCTGCGGTCCGTATCGATCGGCCGGCCGTAGAGCCGCGACAGCTTGCGCAGCATGCGCTCCACGATCGCCGCGATCGCGGCAAGGTCGACGACCGGCACCGGCACGAGCCCGGCGACGGCACCAAAATTGGCGTGCCGTTCGATGATGAGGCGGGCCGAGGCCTCCCGGAACGCGGCCCGCGTCGGCAGGCCCGACGGGGCCGGAACGGCGGCGGCGACGGCGGGAAGGGACGGCGCGGCCGGCCTTGACGGCGCGACGGGCTCCGGCAGGGCGCCGGCTTTCCCGTCCGGCATGGCCTCGGTGCTGTCGGGCGTCGCCGAAGCCTTCGCGGCCGCCGGTTCCGGCGCGCGCTTTTCGTCGGCGAGCGCGGCGCTTGCCGCATCGCGCAGGTCGTCGAGGGTGCGGGTCGAGGTCTTCGGCAGCCGCTTGGTCATGCCGTCAGCGCCTTCTTGGTCGAAAGCAGCGCCTCGGCCTCGTCGGCAATCGCCGCGATGTCGCGCGCGGCGGGGCCGTCCGCCGCCGTCAGGCTCGGCGTTGCGCCATAGAGCGCGGCCTCCGCATAGGCGACCCGGTTGGTCATGTCGGCTGAAAGCAGCGGAAAGCCGCTCTCGGCAAGGTCGGCGCGCACATGGCGGGCGATGACGCTGCCGGGCGTCGTCTGGGTCAGCACGCAGCGGAACGTCGGCGCCCAGCCCTTGACCCCGCTCATCAGCGTCTTGACCGTGTCCATCATCCGGTCGACGTCGAGCGGCGATGCCTTGACCGGGATCAGCACCAGGTCGGCAACGGCGAGCGCCGCGACCGTGATCTCGCTGTCGAAGCCCGGCGTGTCGACGATGGTGATGCCGTGGCCGGCGCGCCGCGCCTTGATCGCCTGCCAGACGCCCGGGTCGGCTTCTTCCAGCAGCGCGACGCCGCCGAGCGCGCCGTCCCGCTCCGCAAGCCGCGTCGCCGAGCGCTGCGGATCGGCATCGACGAGGAGGGGCTTAAGCCCCTTCAACTGCCAGTGGACGGCAAGACAGCAGGCAAGGGTCGTCTTGCCGCTGCCTCCCTTCAACGATGCCACCGTGACAACCGGTCCGGTCATTTGCTTCCGTCCGTCTGATTCTTCTCGATTTACAAAAGTATTAGCGTAATTCGACGGGAATGCCATGGCCGAGCAAGCGGAGCGGCGCAGACGGCGGCACACGCCACCAGCGACGCGGCAGCGCCGCCTGCCGTCGCTCGTCCCGTATGTCCGCCGAGATGCCGGTCGGCACCGGGGCCGACCTCAATGACCGGACAGGACCAGCGTCTGGATCGGCAGCCGCAAGGCCTTCGACCTGAGGATCGCCGCGGGGAGAACGGCGACGGTGTCGACCATGTGCAGGAACAGGCCCTCCAGGAAGCCGGCATCGCCGGATGCCAGCCGCTTGTGGTTGCTGGTATAGGCAACGGCGGAGCAACTGCTTCCCGGCGGCACGCCGGCAAAGCCGCCCTCATAGAGTGGTTCCAGCTTTGCGGTGATCGCTCCGGGCGGCTGCGCATTCGCGCTCTCGAGCAACTGTGTGGTCGCCCCCAACTGGCCCGCCGCGATGTGCATCTGCACGTCGGTCACGACCATCGGGATGACGGTGAAAGGCTTGGAGATGCAGGTCACCTCGGCAATCATTCCGGGGTGGATGACCTGTGCCTCCAGTTGCCCGAAACCGGCAATGACGCCGTAACGCCCGGCATCGTCCGGCACCAGGATGCCGGCCGGCCGCATCATCGGATTGACCACGTCGCCGACGCGCAGGGAAAACTGCTCGACCGTTCCGTCCGTGCCGGCGACGACGAGGGTCTTGGAAAGGTCGACCTCGGCCTGGGCGCGCGCGGCCTCGGCGCTCGCCTTTTGCGCCGGCAGGAGGACGTTGATCTGGGTTTCGACATTCTTCTTGTTGGCGGTTGCGGCATCGACGCCGCCCTTGCGGCTGTCGACGATGTTCTGCAGCCGCTCGATCTCGCGCGTCGTGACGACGTTCGCGTTGCGCCGCTGCAGCTCCAGCTTCGTCTCCAGGTCGTCGGTGGCCTGTTTCAGCGACGCACGGGACTGGCGTAGCTGGGCCTCGGCGGCGTCCAGTTCGGCCTTTGCGACCGCCATGGAGGCGTCGATCTCGGCGACCTTGCGGCGGGCCGTCTCCAGCGCCGCCTGCTGCTGGGAACTGTCCAGACGGAAGATCGGGTCGCCGGCCTTGACCTTGCGCACCAGGCCGGGCTCCAGGAAGACCTCCTGCACGCGCCCGCGGGTCTCCGGCAGGATCGGGACCGTGCGGTAGGCGGCGACCGCGTTGCTGGTCGAGGGGTGGTAATAGAAGATCATTGCGATCAGCGAGATCGTCAGGATGAGGCAGGAGATGATGCCCCAGCGCAATTCGTACCAGACCGAATAGAACGTGATCTCCCGGCCGATCCGCTTGCCCTGGACGTAGCGGCGGAACAGGTAGTCCGGCAGGATCGTGATGAGCGAGCAAAGCAGCGTTTCGAGCATCGGCCGGCCTCACGCCTGTTCGGGTTGTGGTGGCGTTGCCGATTGCGGCGCGGCAGCGCCGGCGGGAGGCTCTGCGGACGCCTTGCCGGTGTCCCGGTCCTCGGCCGATACCTTTTCGTCGTGGTCACGGGGACCGGCCATGCGCCGCAGCGAGCGGGCCATCGACAGGAGCGGCGTGACGACGTCCGGAACGCGCAGGAACGCAAGGAGCAGCGCCGCCACCCAGAACAGATTGTTGTGTGTGAACAGCGCCAGCAGCGCCAGGATGGCGACGATTTCAAACTGCGTGCGCCCGGCGCCATGGGCAAGACGTTCCGGCAGCGAGTGCAGCCAGAGATAGATGTTGCCAACGATCAGGACCATGACCACCAGGAAGACGATCATGACAGTGAAGAGATAATCGCCGCCGTCCGCCGTGGGAATGAAATGCGGCAGGTGGTCTATCGCGGCAGGATGCAACTCTGGCGGCATGGGCTCCCCTCCCGGGCGCTATGGCCTGGCACTGTGTCAGTTGGAAAGCTAACGGATCGGCCGGCGCAGTGCTACGAACAAATGCGTAGGCACGAGGGGCGAAACCGGTCCCGCCGGCGCTTCCTGTGCATACCCACACGGCGGTCCGTTTTCCCGCCCGGAATCCTATGAACAAAATTTTCAGGAATATTGACATTTGCCGCAATTGGAGGATCATTCTGAAAATAATTTGCAAAAAATCCAAAACCGAGGAAACGCCATGGATATCCACGCTCCCAACGGGAAGATCACCACCTGGCTGGCGACATTTTCAGACGCCCTTGCCAAGGGCGATATCGACGCCGCCGTCGGCCTTTTCGCGACCGATTGCTACTGGCGCGATCTCCTGACCTTCACCTGGAACATCAAGACCATGGAAGGCCGCGACCAGATCCGGGACATGCTGGAGGCGACGCTGTCGACGGCCAAGCCCGTGAAATGGGAACTGGTCGGCGACGCCTCCGAGGCGGACGGCATCACGGAAGGCTGGATTCGGTTCGAGACTGAGGTCGCCCGCGGCGAAGGCCATCTGCGCCTCAACGCCGAGGGCGCCTGGACGCTGCTGACGGCAATGACCGAGCTGAAGGGCTTTGAGGAACGGAAGGGCACGACCCGCGAGAGCGGCGTGGAACACCGGGTCCAGCCCGGCCGCAAGACCTGGCTGGAGGAGCGCCGGGCGGAAGAGGCGAGCCTCGGCTACACCGAGCAGCCCTATTGCGTGATCATCGGCGGCGGCCAGGGCGGCATCGGCCTCGGCGCGCGGCTGCGCCGCAACGGCGTCTCCACCATCATCATCGAGAAGAACGAGCGCCCCGGCGATAGCTGGCGCAAGCGCTACAAGTCGCTCTGCCTGCACGATCCGGTCTGGTACGACCACCTGCCCTATCTGCCGTTCCCGGAGCACTGGCCGGTGTTCTCGCCCAAGGACAAGATCGGCGACTGGCTGGAAAGCTACACCAAGATCATGGAGCTGAACTACTGGGCGAGCACGGTCTGCGAAAGCGCCTCCTATGACGAGGAAAAGGGCGAGTGGACCGTCAAGGTGGTGCGCGAGGGCAAGCCCGTCACCCTCAGGCCCAAGCAGCTCGTGCTGGCGACCGGCATGTCCGGCCGGCCGATGATCCCGGAATTCGCCGACCGCGAGAAATTCAAGGGCAAGGTCCACCATTCCTCGCAGCATCCGGGCGGCGACGGTTACGAGGGCAAGAAGGTCCTCGTCGTCGGCTCCAACAACTCCGCCCATGACATCGCTGCCGACCTCTACGAGCACGGCGCCGACGTCACCATGGTGCAGAGGAGCTCCACCCATGTGGTGAAGTCGGAGACGCTGATGGATCTCGGCCTCGGCCCGCTCTATTCGGAAGAAGCCGTCGCCAGGGGGATCGACACCCACACGGCCGACATGACCTTTGCCTCCGTGCCCTACGCGGTCCTCGCCGACGTCCAGAAGCCGGTCTATGAAGAGGTCCGCAAGCGCGACAAGGACCTCTACGACCGACTGGAAAAGGCCGGCTTCCTGCTCGATTTCGGCGAGGACGGCTCCGGCCTTTTCATGAAATATCTGCGCCGCGGCTCCGGCTATTACATCGATGTCGGCGCCTCGGAGCTGATCGCCAGCGGCAAGATCAAGCTGAAGGCCGGCCAGGCGACCGCTTATACGGAAAACGGCCTCGTCGTCGATGGCGAGGAGCTTCCCGCCGACCTCATCGTGCTCGCCACCGGCTATGCCTCCATGAACGGCTGGGCGGCGGAGCTGATCTCCGAGGAGGTCGCCGACAAGGTCGGCAAGTGCTGGGGCCTCGGCTCCGGCACGACAAAGGACCCCGGCCCCTGGGAGGGCGAATTGCGCAACATGTGGAAGCCGACCCAGCAGGAGGGTCTGTGGTTCCACGGCGGCAACCTGCACCAGTCGCGCCACTATTCGCGCTACGTCGCCCTGCAGCTGAAGGCCCGCAAGGAGGGCATCCCGACGCCGGTCTACGGCATGTCGGAAGTGTATCACCTGGCGTGATTTTTTCCGGGGCCGGCGTCACCCTCGTCGGCCCCGACTCCCACCAGCGATCCAAAGGACCAAAAAGATGACCGAGGCCGCTTTCTGGCCGGACGGTGCCCGTCTGGTGCTGTCCATCTCCATGCAGTTCGAGGCCGGCGGCGAGGTCGTCTACGGCGCGCCGGGTCCGCTCGACGGCCTCGGCACCATGGACGACGTTCTCGATTACCCGACCAAGAGCTGGTACCGCTACGGCTATGTCGAAGGCCTGCAGCGGATGATGGATCTGTGGGACCGGTTCGGCATCAAGGTCACCTCCCACATGGTCGGCTCGGCCGTCGACAATGCGCCGCACATCGCCCTCGAGATCGTGGAACGCGGCCACGAGGCCGCCGCCCACGGCCGCGACTGGGTCCCGCAATACGACATGGAGGCGGACGCCGAGAAGGCCTTCATCGAGGCGAACGTTGCGAGCATCGAAAGGGCCACCGGCACCCGGCCCCTCGGCTACAACAGCGCCGCCATGCGCCCGACCGCCAATACCCTCAAGATCCTCTCCGACCTCGGCTTCACCTACCACATCGACGACGTCAGCCGCGACGAGCCCTTCCTCATCCCGGTCCGTGGCAGGCCGTTCGCGGTCGTGCCCTACACGCTGCAGCACAACGACATCATCCAGTTCGAGCGCTACGGCTTTTCCGCCCACGACTTCGAGCGCGAGCTGAAGGACGGCTTCGACCAGCTCTACGAGGAGGCGGCGCACAGACGCCGGATGATGTCGATCTCGCTCCACGACCGCATCGGCGGCCGCCCGCACCGGGTTCGCGCGATCAGCCGCTTCCTGGAATACGCGCTCGCGCAACCCGGCGTCATCGTCCTGCGCAAGGACGAGATCGCGGCCTTCGCGCTCACCGACCCGACCATTCTCCAGGACGTCAACGAGCACGACCGCTGGGCGGAGATCGAAGACGGCCTCGGCACGGCGAAAGTCGGGCGGATGGGGTAGGGGCGAGATCGGGGAAAAAAGCCGCTTCGTCGGTCACACATTCGGTTCCGAACCTCGACGCCAACAAAAAAGCCCGCCGACGGATCGGCGGGCAGGGCGTTCCAGAGGGTCTGGAAGGCTCACGATAAGGTCAGGTCAGCGTCTTGCAGTCGGTGAGAGTCACCTCGGCGAGGCTCGGCACGACTTTGTCGGCGCCGGAAAAGTCCTCGTCGGCGGTATAGGACGACGTCGTGACGACGCAGTGCATGCCGGCGGCAAGCGCCGCCTTCATGCCGATCTCGCTGTCTTCGACGACGACGCAGGCGGCCGGGTCGAGGCCGAGCTTGTCTTTCGCCAGATTGTAGATGTCCGGGTTCGGCTTCTTCCTCGGCACCATGTCGCCGGCAAAGACCGGCATGTGTTTCGCCCGGTCCGGGCCGAGCAGGACGTCGACGACGGCCTGGACGGCACGTTCGTTGGAGGTCGAGCAGACGGCGATCTTCTTTCCGTCCGCGATCGCCTCGTCGACGATCGCGGCGATGCCGGGCCTGAGCGGCAGGGCGCCGCCCTCGATCAGCTCCATGAAGAGGCCGGTCTTCAGCTTGTGGAGGTCGAGGATGAAGGCGTCGCGCTCCTCCTCCGGCACGGGCCATTCCGTCTCGTCGAAATGGCGCCGCATACGCTCCTTGCCGCCGGCGGTCTTCAGGAGCTCGCCGTAACGCTCCACCGACCACGTAACGTCCAGTCCCTTTGCGGCGAATGCCTTGTTGAAGGCGACCCGGTGGCCGTCCCGCTCGGTGTCGACGAGGACGCCGTCGCAGTCGAAGATGAGGGCCTGCATCTCAGCCATGTTACGCCGCCTTCATCTGGCTGGCTTTGCCTTCCGAGCCGAAGGTGCGGATCATGTCCGTGACGCCGGCCTTCATGGTCTCGTACTGGGCCTCGATATAGGGGATCGGCTCCTTCACCGGCGGCTCTTTCTTCTTCAGGTCGCAGAAGCCGTCGACGAAATGCTTCTTGTGCATGGTCGAGATGTTGACCTTGGCGCAGCCGGACTGGATGCAGCGGGTGAACTGCTCGTCGGTGAGCCCGGTGCCGCCATGCAGCGCGATCGGAATATCGATGATGCTCGTCAGTTTCTCAAGGCGGTCATAGGCGATCTTCGGCTCGCCCTTATAGTCGCCATGGGCGGTGCCGATGGCCGGCGCGAAGACCGCGAGTTCCGGCATTTCCTTGCAGAAGGCGAGGCACTCGTCGACATCGGCGAGGATCGCCTCGTCCTCGGCGACGAACTTGTCGTCTTCGACGCCGCCGATGGCGCCGAGTTCTGCCTCAAGGCCGACACCGGCCGCCATGGCGATGTCGTAGGCCTGTTTGGATTTCCTGACGTTCTCCTCGAACGGATCGGCCGAGCCGTCGAACATCACCGAGGTCCAGCCATTGTCGATGCAGCCCTTGATGACGTCGAGGTCCTTGCAGTGGTCGAGATGGAGCGCCACCGGCACGTCGGCATCGGCGGCGAGCGCGGCGACCCAGGACCCGAGCGTCTTGTGGCTCCACAGCTTGATGGTCTTGACCGAGACCTGGATGATGATCGGCGCGTTCAGCTCCTGTGCCCCGTCGACGATGGCGCGGGCGCTGTTGAAATCGATCATGTTGAAGGCGGCGATGCCGTAGCGGGCGGCCTTTGCGGTCTTCAGCATCGGCTTCATGTGAACGAGAGGCATGGGGACGTCTCCTCCTCGAAAAGGGATGGCTCTAGATGTGGATGGCGCGCCCATAGGCGCTGAGCACGCTCTCGTGCATCGCCTCCGACAGCGTCGGATGCGGATAGACGGTCTGCATGAGGTGCTCTTCGGTGGTTTCGTGGGAGATCGCGGTGGCGAACCCCTGGATCAGCTCGGTGACTTCCGGGCCGACCATGTGGGCGCCGAGAAGTTCTCCCGTTGCATCGTCGAAGACGGTCTTGACGAAGCCCTCCGTATCGCCGAGGGCGACGGCCTTGCCGTTGCCGATGAAGGGGAATTTTCCGACGCGGATTCTTCGGCCGGCGTCCTTGGCGGCTTTTTCGGTAAGGCCGACCGAGGCGACTTGCGGATGGCAGTAGGTGCAGCCGGGGATCCGGGTCTTGTCGAGGGCGTGGGCGTCCTTTCCGGCGATGGCTTCGACGCAGAGAATCCCCTCGTGCTCGGCCTTGTGGGCGAGCATCGGCGCGCCGGCGACGTCGCCGATGGCGTAGACGCCGGCAACGTTGGTGCGGCAGAGCCCGTCGGTGACGATGCCGCCGCGGTCCGTCTTCACGCCGATGCTTTCCAGGCCAAGGTTTTCCGTGTTGGTAGCAACGCCGATGGCGGAGATGACCTTGTCGACGGTGACCGTCTCGGTCTTGCCGTCGGGACCTTCCAGCGTGACGGTGACCCCCTTGCCCGACTTATCGAGCTTCGTCGCCTTCGTGCCGGTCAACACCCGCATGCCGCGCTTCTCGAAGCGCTTGCGGGCAAAGGCGGCGACCTCCTCGTCCTCGTGCGGCAGGATCTGCGGCAGGAGTTCGACGATGGTGACCTCGGTGCCGAGCGAGCGGTAGAACGAGCCGAATTCGACGCCAATGGCGCCGGAGCCCATGACCAGCAGCGACTTCGGCACCTCCTTCGGCACCATCGCCTCGAAATAGGTGAGCACCTTGTCGCCGTCGGGCTCAAGGCCGGGCAGGGCACGCGGCCGGGCGCCGGTGGCGACGATGATGTGCTCTGCGCTGTAGCGGCCCGGTCCCTTGACGGCTTTCGGGGCGGGATGGGCCGGCTCGGCCGGCTTCTTCGACGGGGCGGCGACGTCCAGCGTGTGGGCGTCCTTGAAGCGTGCCTCGCCCCAGATCACGTCGACCTTGTTCTTCTTCAGGAGCATGCCGATACCGCCGTTGAGCTGGGCGGAGACGGCGCGCGAGCGCTTGACGATGGCGGCGATGTCGGGCTTTGCCTCGCCCGCCGTAATGCCGAAGGCCTTCGCCTCGCGCATCTGGTCGAGAAGGTCGGCGGAGCGCAAGAGCGCCTTGGTCGGGATGCAGCCCCAGTTGAGGCAGATGCCGCCGAGATGCTCGCGCTCGACAACGGCCGTCTTCAGGCCGAGCTGGGCGGCGCGGATCGCGGCCACATAGCCGCCCGGTCCGGCGCCGATGACGATGACGTCGTAGTCCCTGGTCATTCCGCCGCCGCCGAAAGTTTGCCGTCGAACATGTTGTAGGTGGAAATCGTCTCCGACAGCGCCTGCAGGAACTGGGCGCCATAGGCGCCGTCGACGGCGCGGTGGTCGGCGGCCAGCGACAGGGGCAGGATGTCCCGTACCTGGATGCCGCCGCGATGCTCGCGCACCTGGCGCTGGATCGGCCCGACACCGAGGATGCCGGCCTCCGGCGGATTGATGATCGGGATCACCTCGACGCCATACATGCCGAGATTGGAGATCGAGAAGGTGCTCTGGGCCTGCGACTTGGTCATGCCGCGCCTTGCGGCCGCCGCGTGCTCGCGCACGGAAGCGGCGATCTCGGCAAGGCTCATGAACGGCGTGTTCTCGATCGCCGGCACCATCAGCCCGTTCTCCACGGATACGGCGACGCCCACATTGACCTGGCCCTTCAGGACCACACGGTCGCTGGCCACATGGGCGTTGAGGCGCGGGAATTCCAGCAGCGTGAGCGCGGTCGCGTGGACGATGACGTCGTTCAGGGAAACCTTGTCGCCGCCCATGTCGAGATGGGCGCGGCGCCGGATCAGCAGGTCGCTGACGTCGACCTCCGCCTTCAGGTAGAAATGCGGGATGGTCTGCTTGGAGAGCAGCAGCCGGTCGGCGATCACCTGGCGCATGCGGGTGAACGGCTCTTCGCGGTCGCTGGTGTCGGCCGCCGGCAACGGCATCGGCTTGGCAGCGGGCGCCGCGGGAGCGGGGGCCGGGGCGGCGGCCGGTTGTTCTGTCGCCGGCGCCTTGGCCGCGCCGCTGGCAAGCGCCGCCTCGATGTCGCGCTTGACGACCGAGCCGCGCGGGCCGGTGCCTGCAATGGCGGTGATGTCGAGGCCGTTCTGCTTGGCGAGCCGGCGGGCGAGCGGTGAGGAGGAGGTGCCGCCGGAGCTTGCCGGCGCGGGCTCGGCCGTCTCGGCCGGCGCGGCGCTCTCCGGCGCTGGCGCTTTTTCCTCGGCCTTTGCCGCGTCCGCCGTATTGCCGTCGAGGCTTTCGCCCTCCGCGCCGACGAAGAGGATCGGCTCCAGCACGGTCGCCTTGTCGCCCTCGCCGTAGAGCAGCTTCAGGACGGTGCCTTCCTCGAAGGCCTCGACCTCGAAGCTCGCCTTTTCCGATTCCACCACGGCGACGATGTCGCCCTTCTTGACCGGGTCGCCGACCTTGACGTTCCAGGAAACGAGAACGCCCTCGGTGAGGTCCTGGCCGACCTGGGGCATCAGGATGGGGGCTGCCATGGGTCTAACGCCTTTCTTCAACAGTCGTTTTTCAAGGGCGCTATCAAGCGCGCGGGTCTGGTGCGGTGATCCCGCCATGTCCCGCGCCCCGTCGTCGGGCCGGGCATGGTGATTCCGGGGAGGACATGGCGGGACCTGTCGCGAAGGCGCGCCCGAATGCGGCGCGCAAAAACGAAGGTCAGGCCGCCTTGTCGGCGTGGAGCACGGACTTGGCGGCCGCCACGATGTCGGCCGTCTGCGGCACGGAGGCCTTTTCCAGTTCCAGGTTGAACGGGATCGGCGTGTTCATGCCGGCAACGATCTCCACCGGAGCGTCGAGGTCATAAAAGGCCTCCTGCTGGATGATCGAGGCGATGTCGGAGGCAACGCCGCCGCGGCGCACGGCCTCCTGGACGATGACGACGCGGTTGGTCTTGGCGACTGAAGCAAGGATCGCGTCCTTGTCGAGCGGCACCAGGGTGCGCGGATCGAGCACTTCGGCGGAAATGCCTTCCTCGGCCAACGCCTCTGCCGCCTCAAGCGTGCGCGGCACCATGTTCGACCAGGCGATCAGCGTGACGTCGCTGCCCTCGCGCTTGATGTCGGCCTTGCCGAACTCGATGACGAACTCGCCCTCCGGCACCATGCCCTTGGTCATGTAGAGGTGCTTGTGCTCCAGGAACATGACCGGGTCGGGCTGGCGCAGGGCGTATTTCAGCAGCCCCTTGGCGTCGTAGGGCGTCGAGGGCATCACGACCCTGAGACCGGGGATGTGGTAGAAGAGGGCTTCCAGGCTCTGGGAGTGCTGGGCCGCGACGCCGCCGCCCGTGCCCCCTTGCGTCCTGAGGACGAAGGGTACGCGGCCCTCGCCGCCTGTCATCAGCCGGAACTTTGCCGCCTGGTTGACGATCTGGTCCATGCCGAGCATGGCGAAGTCGATATAGAGGATTTCGACGACCGGCCGCGCATGGGCGATTGCCGCGCCGACGCCGACACCGATCATGCTGGCTTCCGAGATCGGCGTGTCGCGGACCCGGAGTGCGCCGAATTTGGCGAGCAGCCCCTCGGTCACCTTGTAGGACCCGCCGCGCTCGGCGATGCCCTCACCGATGATGAAGACCTCGTCGTTCAGCTCCATTTCCTCAAAGAGCGCTTCCCTGAGGGCTTCGCGGTACATCAGCTCACGGTCAGCCACGTGATCCTCCCCGTTTTCTTCTTCAGCGCCTTTTTCCAAGGGCGTTCGGTTTGTGCTCTTTGCGGTCAGTAGGCGGAGACGAATTCCTGGAATTCCTCAACCGAGATCTCGCCGGCGTTCTTGGCCTTGTCGACGGCCGCGTCGAATTCCTGCTGGATCTCTTCTTCCAGCTTGGCGACCTCCTCGGCCGACATCTTGCCGAGCTTGATGAGGTTGTCGCGCGCCCGGTCCACCGGATCGCGGTCCATGTAATATTTCAGCCGCTCCTCGGGCATGTATTTGCCGGGATCGTTCACGTGGTGGCCGGAGTGGCGGTAGGTCTTGGCCTCGATCAGGACCGGACCGAGGCCGGAGCGGCACTTCTTCACCGCATCGAGCACGGTCTCGTAGACCAGCAGCGGGTCGTTGCCGTCGATCTGGTGGCTTTCCACGCCGATCGCCTCGCCGCGCTTGTAAAGGTCCGTGTCGCGGGTCGCCTCTTCCAGGGTGGTGGAGACGGCGTACTGGTTGTTCTCGATGATCAGGATGAAGTTGAGGTTCCAGATCGCCGCGAGGTTGAGGGACTCCAGGAACGTGCCGTTGTTGGTGGCGCCGTCGGTCGTGAAGGTGATGGTGACGGCGTCCGAGCCGCGCACCTGATTGGCCAGCGCCGCGCCGACGCCGAGCGGCGTGCCGGCACCGACGATGCCGTTGGCGCCGAGATTGTTCTTGGTGATGTCGGCGATGTGCATGGAGCCGCCATAGCCCTTGCAGTAGCCGGTGCGCTTCTGCAGCAGTTCGGCGACCATGCCGTCGATTTCCGCGCCGCGGGCGATGCAGTGGCCGTGGCCGCGGTGGGTCGAGCCGATATAGTCCCGGTCCTCGATTGCCGCGCAGGCGCCGGTCGCGATGCCTTCCTGGCCGAGGGAGGGATGGAAATAGCCGCGCACCAGGCCCTGGCGGTAGAGCTTGATGCCGCCGCTCTCGAAGGTCCGGATGCGGAAGGCCGTCGTGAAAAGTTTTTCCAAAAGTTCCCTAGGCGGCGTGTTCGACCGCGTATTATCGGCTGCCATCCCCGTACCTCCCGGCATTTTCGGCGTTTTCGGCCCGTTTTCCGGCCCGTGTTTGCCAAAGCTATAACGGCGGCCGACGAAGTTGTAAAGAAATTTTCACCAGAAATTGGACACCATTGTGCTTCTGCCGGGTTTCAGTCGTGTGTGGAACTTTCGTCTTAGGCCAAAAGGCACGCGCACAGTAGCGAAACGAATGCTCCGTATTAATTTAGACAATTGAAAAGAATAGATAAAATTAAAAAGCGCCGGGATGTAGATAATTTTCAGAGCGCGACGCAGGGTGTATACACATCGCTGCGCATCAACAGCAGGATGTTGAAAAAAATTTTCGATTTGGCGCGCCGAAAGTTTTCATCATAATTGTTTCCCCAAACGCCCGGTCTCCAATCCCCCATGGCCGGGTTCGAATATGCCGGGAAAGCAAGGGCCTGGTCTCCCGGATCATCGAACCGCAAGCGCCCGCGACAATGTGGGGCGACGTCTCGCCCTTGCGCGGACGCGCTGTTCGGGAGACGTCCGTGCCCTGAAAGCCTTGAGTGCCGACGCCGTCCGTCCGGCGGCGGTCCTTGGGGCGCCATGGGCGCAGCGGCGCCGGACGGGGCGAGGCCGCCGGCAAGGCGGCGGCTTCAGGCCCGAAGAAGGAGCGACGGGAACGATGGAGCCGGTCTCCAAGGACGTTATCGAGCGCATTCAGGAGCGCTATCCGGACCTCAGGCGCTCCGAGCGCCTGGTCGCCGACTATCTGCGGGAGCATTCCAACAAGCGCCTGGAGATGTCGATCACCGAATTCGCCGACACGCTCGGCGTCAGCGAGGCGACGGTGAGCCGGTTCACGCGCGCGCTGGGCTACAAGGGCTTCGCCGACATGAAGCTCTATCTGGCGGCCGAAAGCGCGGAAAGCGCCGTCGACCACCGCATCGGCAACATTCCCGTCGCCATGCACGAGACCGATTCGCTGATCGAGACCAGCCGCAAGCTCGTCATGGCGCTGTCCTCGGCCATGGGCGAGACCCAGAAACTCCTCGACCACGCCAGCATCCAGGCAGCCGTCAGTGCCGTCATCAATGCCAAGGAAGTGCTTTTCATGGGCGTCGGCGGCGCCGCCGCCGTCTGCGACGAGGCCGCCCACCTGCTCCTGAAGGCCGGCGTCCACGCCATCAGCCACGCCGACGGCTACACCCAGATCATCGCGGCAACGACCGCCAACGAATCGACCACCGTCTTCGGCGTCTCTCATACCGGCATGACCGATACGGTGGCCAACGCATTGATGACCGCCCGCGCCAACAAGGCCAAGACGATCTGCATCACCTCCGGCCCCGAATCGCCCGTCGGCAAGGCCGGCGAAATCGCCCTCATCACCTGGCACCACGAGGCCGAACAGATCCCGCTCTATGGCGACTTCCTCGAGGGCCGGATGTGCCAGCTCTATATCATCTACCTGATTTATCTGGGCGTTCTGTTCCAGACCGGCGCCGACTCCCGCGACGCCCTGGAGGCGACGGCGGCGAATCTCGCGAAGTTTTATCTGCAGAAATAGGGATAGGTCGTCCGGGACGATCGGCACGCTGGTGTCCGTCGCGTTCCGGATCGCTTCGCTGCGCTCGCGATGACGGCCTCAGAACGGATCGCACTCCGCTCCCGTCCTTCGGTTCCTTGCAACGACGTTGAAATGTTGAGGGAATTCCCATCGGCATTGCGAACGAAGTGAAGCAATCCAGCATCGCGGCACGGGCGATGGCGCGCTGCGCCGGTTGCCTGAACTCCACCATCAGCCACATCCTCAGCCGTCACCCCGGGCCTGACCCGGGGCCTATTGCCCCTGTCCACACGGTATGCCGCTGACGGGCAGGGTTCTGCGCCTGCGTGGGGCACGGCCTGTTCAGGAGTTGCGATGGCATACCGTGTCGAGGCGGGCAATGGGTCCCGGCTCTCCGCTGCGCTCCGGCCGGGATGACGCCGAGGGGGGTGTCGCCGGCGCTTCAATCGTCTGTCCGCGCGCATTCCTGAAAACGATTTTCCTAGCGCCGCACACCCCAAACGCGCCTCCTGCGCGCCGTCACCGCATTCCGTGGATACGTCCGGTGAGAATTTTTGTCGGCGAAAATCCCTGTAGAAATAGAGAGTTAAGTCGCCCATCGAATTTTGTCATAACATGTTTCGATCAAATCTGTTGACAGCCAGAACAAAATGGCGAAAATTTTCAACATAAAAAGAAATTGCTGATCCACCTTGAAAAAAATTATCGCGAGGGTGGCGCGTCGGCTCAGCTAGGGAGGAAAGTCGATGTTCTATGTACCGAAGAATTCCGTCCACAAAACCGTTTCCCGCCGCAAGTTCCTGGAGCTTGGCGGCGGCACCGCGGCCGCCCTCGGCATCGGCTCGATGACCGTCGGCCTCGGCACCGTGATCACCCGCACGCCGGTCAGCGCCGCCTCGTCCGAAGACGCCAAGTGGCGCCAGTACGAAGGCACCAAGCTGGTCTTCATGTCGGAGAACACGCCGCCGTCCTTCGCCATCCGCGACAACATCAAGGCGTTCTACGATCAAACCGGCATCGAGGTGGAGATCATCACCGACGGCCTGCCGATCGTCCAGCAGAAGGTCGGCATCGACCTGCGCGGCGGCAATTCCGACTTCGCGCTGTCCTATGTCCAGGACAAGCCGATCGGCGCCCCGTTCGCCGACTTCTACGCCGACCTGACGCCGCTGCTCGGCGACGAGACCCTGCCGCAGGACCCGGAAGGCTACGGCCGCGACGCCTGGTTCGAGAACTTCCTTGACGTCTGCGGCGTCTACTACGACCGCGACCGGCTGATCGCCCTGCCGTATGACTCCGCGGTCGCTTGCACCTTCTACCGCCAGGATCTCTACGAGAAATACTCCAAGCAGTTCGAGGCCGAATACGGCTACCGCCTGGAATACACCAAGGACTCCACCTGGCAGAACGTTCTCGACTTCGCCACCTTCTTCAAGAAGCTCCGCGAGGCCGGCGAGGACGTGCCCTATGGCTACGCCCAGCACAACGGCAACTTCACCTGGACGACCCAGCTCGACATCCAGCGCATGCAGTTCGCCAACGGCCGCTGGATCGACTTCGACATCGACGACAAGCTCGGCTCGCGCGAGCCCGGCCCGTGCAACTGGGGCGACGAGCAGTCGGTCCTGATCATGGAGAAGTTCAAGGCGCTCGGCGACGTCAGCCATCCGGACAACCTCGCCAACGGCACCCTGGAGCTGAACACAGTCTACCAGTCCGGCCAGATCGCCATGCAGGTCCAGTACCACGAGTTCGCCGCCTCGGTGGAGAACGCCGAGACCTCGGTCGCGGCCGGTGGCAAGACCGCCTATGCCCCGTGCCCGAAGGGCGCGCCGGAATGGATCGTCAATGGCGGCGACGCCGTCAACGGCACCAATTGCGGCATCGGCGGCATCGGCATCAACGGCAACGCCTCCGAAGACGTCAAGCGGGCGGCCTACATCTTCGCCATCTGGGCAACGTCCAAGAACACCCAGTTCGACGTCCTGAAGGGCGTCGGCGGCACGCCGACCCGCAAGTCGGTGATGGACATCCCGGAGGTGCAGAAGGCCCGCACCCGGCCGACCGAGATGCCGAACGCGCTGACCTTCGATGCGGTCTACGACTTCGGCATCAAGGACCCGCACTTCGTGCTCGGTCCGAAGATCCCGGAGGCCAACGAGTACCACAACATCGTTGCCGCGGAATCGCAGAACTGCCTGGCCGGCCGCACCACGCCGCAAGAGGCCTGCGCCACGATCAAGCAGCAGATCGACAACCTCAACGGCGTCTGAGCGCCGCCGGTTCGATGATCGATGCCGGGGGCGTCCAGCTCCCGGCGTCCTTGGCCCGTTTACCCGTTTTCAAGTGCCAGACGGCCCTGTCTGCGAGAGCGTCATGCAGAAATCCCTAAGTGCGTCCCGCGCGTCCTTCAGTGCGATCGAGGAAGATCACGGCTATGCCGCGCGCCGGCTCGACTACGGACCGGGTGCGCTCAACGAAGAGCCGAAGCGCCGCTACCACATCCTTCTGATGGCGCCGGCCATCGTGACGCTCGCCGCGATCACCATCTACCCGTTCTTCTGGCTCATCTATATGAGCCTGCACAAGGTTTCGGTCGCCCGCTCCGACCGCTGGGTCGGCCTCGACAACTACGCCCGGCTTTTCGGCGACGTCAAATTCACCGACGGCTGGCTGCTGCTGCTGAAATATTCGGCGCTCTGCCTGACGCTGGAAATCCTGATCGGCGTCGCGCTCGCCGTCATTCTCAACGGCTCGCGCTTCGAAAAGGTCCTGGTGACCGTCTTCCTGATGCCGATGATGATGTCGCCGGTCGTTGCCGGCCTCGTCTGGTACTACCTCTATAACGGCACCTTCGGCTGGTACCACTGGCTGTTCCAAAGCATCGGCATCCTCGGCGAGACCTCGATCCTCGCCGACATCGATACCGCCATGTGGGGCATCGTCATCGTCGATGTCTGGCAGTGGACGCCGCTGATCACGCTGATCACGCTGGCCGGCCTGAAGCGCGTCCCCCAGGACCAGCTGGAAGCCAACATGGTCGACGGCGCCGGTTCCCTGCGCAATTTCTTCACCGTCTCGCTGCCCAACATCTACCCCTTCCTGCTGATCGCCATCCTGTTGAGGTTCATGGACAATTTCCGGTTCATCGACCACATCCTGGTGCTCACGGGCGGCGGGCCGGGCAACGCCACGCGCATCCTGCCGGTCTACCTGTTCGACGTCTCCTTCCAGTTCTTCAAGCTCGGACGCGGTGCTGCCATCGCCTTCACGCTGCTCATCGTGACCATCATCCTCGGCATGATCCTGGTGCGCATCTTCGACGATCCCAAGAAGCAGGCCGCCAGCGGCGGCGCCGGCGAAACGACGGACGACTAGGCCCTAAAGAACAGGCCGAACGAGTAGGCCCAACGAGTTAGAAAGGCTGACAGCAAATGGCATCCCGCGAAATCGTCCAGTATGACAGCGGCCTGTCGCGCGTCTTCAAGGTGCTGGCCCAGGTCTTCCTGGTCATCTACCTGATCTGGACCGTGTCGCCCTTCATCATCATGGTCGGCTCGTCCATGAAGGACCTCCTGGAGGCCTTCACGCTGCCGCGGGTCGGCGACTGGCTCGGCGCGCTGTCCTTCTTCAACTTCTCGCCGACCTTCAAGCACTATGTGGCGCTGTTCGCCGACGAGAGCTTCGGCACCTATCTCGGCAACAGCCTCATTGCATCCGTCGGCTCGGCCATCATCGCCGTGGTGCTGGGCACGTCCTGCGCCTATTCCATGTCGCGCTACCAGTTCCGCGGCAAGAAGGACGTCTTCTTCTGGATCATCTCCACCCGCATGGCGCCGGTCGTCGCGGTCATCGTGCCGCTCTATGCGATCTTCCGCTCCTTCGGCCTCGTCGGCACCCTGCCGGGCCTGATCCTCGCCTACACCACCTTCAACCTGCCGTTCGCGATCTGGATGCTGAAGGGCTTCTTCGACAACGTGCCCTATGCCATCGAGGAGGCGGCCCAGTGCGACGGCGCCACCCGGCTGCGGGCGACCCTGCAGATCCTGCCGCTGGTCGCCCCCGGCATCGGCGCCTTCCTGGTGCTGTGCATCCTGTTCGCCTGGAACGACTTCCTGTTCGCCACCATCATCGGCAGCGGCGGCGCCAAGACCCTGCCCGTCGCCACCAAGGAACTGATCCAGCCGCAGAACGTGCAGTGGGGCAAGATCATGGCCGCCGGCGTCGTCACCACCGCGCCGATGATGCTGCTTGGCCTCCTGATCCGCCGCTACCTCGTCGCCGGCCTGACCATGGGCGCGGTCAAGGAATGACGGAATAACCCTCCAGAGAACAACAGCCGGACAACCGGCCAAGACCCAAACGAAGGCACAACTGCAATGGTCGCAATCAGCATAGAAAACGTCTGGAAGTACTACGGCGAGACCGTGGCCGTTCAGGACCTCAACCTGGAATGCAAGGACGGCGAGTTCGTCTGCGTGCTGGGGCCCTCCGGCTGCGGCAAGTCCTCCACCATGCGGATGCTGGCCGGCCTGGAGCATATTTCGGCAGGCCAGATCCTGTTCGGCGACAAGCGCATCAACGAGCTGGCGCCGAAGGACCGCGACATCGCCATGGTGTTCGAGAACTACGCGCTCTATCCGCACAAGACCGTCGCGGAGAACATGGCCAACCCCCTGCGCATGGCCGGTGTCGACAAGGCGACCGTGACCAAGAAGGTGACGGAGGCGGCCAAGCTGCTGGAGATCGACCATCTCCTCGACCGCAAGCCGGTGGAACTCAGCGGCGGCCAGAAACAGCGCGTCGCCATCGGCCGGGTCATCGTCCGCCAGCCCGCCGTCTACCTGTTCGACGAGCCGATCGCCCATCTCGACGCCAAGCTGCGCGCCCGCATGCGCACCGAGCTGAAGCACCTGCAGCAGCACCAGGGCGTCACCACCGTCTACGTCACCCACGACCAGCTCGAGGCGCTCTCCATGGCCGACCGCATCGCGGTCATGCATGACGGCGTCCTGCAGCAGTTCGGAACGCCGGCGGAGATCTACAGCAACCCGGTCAACACCTGGGTCGCCGGCTTCGTTGGCGAGCCGACCATGAACCTGATCCTCACCGAGGTCGCCACCGAGGCCGATAGGCCGAAGCTGACCCACAAGGGCTTCACCATCGACCTTGACGGCCATCTCGGTGAGGCGGCCTTGCGCGGCAACGAAAAGGCCCTGCGCTTCGGCATCCGGCCGGAGAACCTCAAGGTTTCGCTGGAAAAGTCGCCGGGCGCGATCGAGGGCACGGTCTATACCCGCCAGCTCCTCGGCTCCGATCTCCTGGTTGAGGTGGAGACCGGCAACGACCACTTCCGGGTCCGCACCTCGCCGGCCTTTGAGGGCGAGGTCGACCGGCCCTGCTACATCTCCTACGACCTCGGCCACGCGCACCTGTTCTCCGCCGAGACCGGCCAGTCGATCGTCTAGAGAGCAAGGCCATGGACCCGCACGGAAACGGCGCAGCGTCCGCGGGAGGACGCCGGGGAAACGGAACGGGCGAGGGCCTTGCCCGGGCTGTCGCGCTGTTCCACCACGTGCGTCGCTTCACCTATCTCTCCGACGGCGTGCGCGACCCGAAGATCGTCGCCGCCCGCCGGGCCGGCGCCTGCACGGGCAAGCACCTGGTGCTGCGCGAGCTCTTGCGCGAGGAAGGCTTTTCGGCCGGGGTCGAGACGGTGGAAGGCGATTTCGCCGCCGGCATTCCAATCTCCGAGACCATGGGTCCGGACCTGCAATCGATGATCGCCGAGGCCGGCGTCACCGACTTCCACAACATCGTCCGGCTCGACTGGCACGGCCGTTCGATGGCGCTCGACGCGACCTGGAACGACGCGCTCATCCCCTACGGTTTTCCGGTCAACGACGACTGGACCGGCGGCGGCGACACCGAACTGGCGCTCCGCCCCGTGCGCAGCCACGGCATCGTCGAGGACGTCATCGCCTTCAAGGAAGAGAGCCTGGCGCGCCTGTCCCGCGAGGACCGCATCCGCCGGGGCCGTTTCCTCAGTCTGCTGAGCGACTGGATTACCTCGCTCAAAGCACCCCGCTCCACGCCTGCTGACGGAGGCTCGGGAGCCAACAACTAAAAGAACCACCTGAAAAAGAAGCAAAAAAAGACATGGATCGAAAGGGAGGCCATGACCAAAGCTTTCATAGGGATTGACGCCGGAACGACGGGTTGCACCGTCATGATTTTTGATGAGGCGGGCAGGGCCCTCGGCCACGGCTACAAGGAGTACCCCTGTTCGTCGCCCCATCCGGGCTGGAGCGAGCAGGACCTCGGGGCCGTCTGGAACGGCATCTGCGATGCCAGCCGCCAGGCCGTTGCCCAGGCGAACCTGCCGGACGAGGCCTACGAGTCCGTCGGCCTTTCCAGCCAGCGCGGCACCGTCTGCCTGCTCGACGACAGGAAGCGCCCGCTCGCGCCCAGCATCGTCTGGAACGACGCCCGCGCCACGGAGAATGCCGAGGAGTTCGCCCGGCACATTTCGCCGGAGGAGCACCACGAGCACACGGGCATGCAGCTCAGTCCCCTGTGGACGGCCTCCAAGATCGCCTGGCTGCGCGACCGCCAGCCGGAGCTCTTCAACGAGATCGCCTGGTTCGCCAACGGCCAGGAATACTTCCTCCACCTGCTCGGCGCGGAGAAGTGGGAGACCGACCCGGCCTCGCTGACCCTCAACGGCATGATGGAGATCTCCAAGCTCGACTGGTCGGACCGCATCCTGGACCTTTGCGGCATCACCCGCGACCGGCTGCCGCCGGTCGGCATCCCGACCGGCTTCGTCGGCACGGTGTCGAAGGAGGCCTCCGAGGCGACCGGCATCCCGGCCGGGGTCAAGCTCTGCCGCGGTGCCGGCGACCAGCAATGCGCCGCCGTCGGCGCCGGCGTCATCAAGCAGGGCCTTGCCGAATTCACCGTCGGCACGGCCGCGGTGATGGTCGCGCATCTGGACTCGCTCGATCGCATCCAGGGCAAGAACCTGTGGTGGGGCGGCCACGGCGTGCCGCACCACTGGAACATCGAGGGCGCCGCCTTTGCTCTCGGTGCCTGCCTCAAATGGTGGCGCGACACCATCGGCTCCGACGAGATCAATCTCGGTCGCGACAGCGGCACCAGCCCGTTCGCCGTCATGGTCGACGAGGCGGGCAGGGCAAAGCCCGGCGCCGGCGGGCTGCTGTTCCACTCGTTCCTGACCAGCCAGGTGACGCCCTATTACGACGCGGCCGCCCGCGGCGGCTTCCTCGGCCTCGGCCTGCACCATTCCCGCCAGGACATGCTGCGGGCGCTGCTGGAAGGCTGCGCCAACGAGATGCGCATGGTGGTCGATGCCTTCGACAGCGACATCGCCGGCGGCATTTCCGAACTCAGGCTCACCGGCGGCGGCACCAAGAGCCCCGGCTTCGTGCAGATCATGTCGGACATCTTCCAGCGCCCGGTGCATGTCACCTGGGAGCGGGAATGCACGGTCCTCGGCGCCGCCATCCTCGGCGCGGTCGGTGCCGGAGCCTTCACCGATGTCGACGAAGCGGTCGGCGCGATGGTGCACATCGAGCGCGACTTCGAGCCGAACAACAACCTCGCCGGCCTCTATGACGACCAGCACCAGGTCTATCGCGGCTTCTACGAAGCCATGGCCAATGGCGGCGCCTACAAGAAGCACGCCGCCTTTTCCGAAAAGCATTTCTAGAAACAACCGACAAACGAGGAGACACCCACATGCCTATGCCCGGAATGCGCGGAATGGAGCACATCGGCTTCACCGTCCCCGACATCGACGAGGCCTGCACGTTCTTTGAGGAGATTCTCGGCGCCGAGACGCTCTATACGGCTGCGACCAACTTCCGCGTCGACGACAGCGACTGGATGTTCGAGCACCTGAACGTCGACCCGCGCTGCGTCATCACCGAGTTCCGCTACATGCGCGTCGGCAATGGCACCAACCTGGAGGTCTTCCAGTACGAAGCGCCGGACCAGGCCAAACAGCCGCCGAAGAACAGCGACATCGGCGGCCACCATCTCGCCTTCTATGTCGACGACATGGACGCCGCGATCGCCTTCCTGAAGGAAAAGGGCGTCAAGGTGCTGGGCGATCCGACCTCCTACACCGAAGGTCCGAACCTCGGCCTCACCTGGTGCTACTTCATGGCGCCCTGGGGCCAGCAGCTCGAAATCGTCTCGGCGCCGAAGGGCACCGTCTACGACAACGAGGCCAAGACCTCCGGCAAGACCCGGCTGTTCCACCCGGGCAAGGTCGCAGAGACGACGATCTGATCCTCAACGGCCGGGGCGTTGGCGGAGCCGGTGCCCCGGCCACCCGTGTTCATCTCTTCCTGCATGGTTGTCGTCCCGCGCGTCTCCCTGGCGCGGGGGACGGCGATCGATCCCGAAAACTTGACGGCACCGCCTGCCAGCGCGGTGCCTTTTTTCTTGCGGGAGGCGTCAGGAACGCATCGGCAGGATGTTGTTGAGGAGGGCGTAGAGGATCAGCAGCACCGGCACGGCGATGATGCCGCCGATCAGCCCCCACAGCCACAGCCAGAAGACGATCGACAGGAACACCACGAAGGGGTTCAGCGTCAGGTGCCGGCCGATGACGTGCGGCGTGACGAACTGGGACTCGATCAGGTTGAGGCCGAGGAAGATCGCCGGCGGAAACAGGATCTCCGCACCCTGGAAGGTGGCAAGGCCGACCAGGAACAAAAGCACCGCCATCAGCGCCGGCCCGACATAGATGACATAGTTGAGGACGGTGGCGAGGACGCCCCACAACAGCGGCGAGGGAACGCCCGCGGCCCACAACAGCAGGGCGAGCAGGGCGCCGAGGCCGAGATTGATCAGCGTGATGGCGACGAGATAGCTGGAGACGTACCGCTCCGCGTCGCGGAACACCCGGGCGATGCGCCAGCGCAGGCGCCGGCTGACGCACATCGACAGCACCGCGGCCCGGAACCGGTCGCGGGTCGCCAGGAAGAAATACATGCTGGCGAGGAAGGTGATGATCTGCGCCAGGATCGTCGGCGCGATGATGACCGCCTCGGTGACCGGGGCCGCGTCGTCGACGGTAACGGTCATGGCCGTATCGCTGCCCATCGCCTCGCGCAACTGCTCCTGGGCGCTGGAAATCGCGGAAAAGATGCCCTGCCAGTCGCGCAACTCGCTCTGCAGCCGCGCCCAGATCGCCGGCAACTGGTCGATCCAGGACGACAGCGGCACGGCGAAGGCGATCACCGAGGCGACGATCAGTGTGACGAAGCCGAAGACGACCGCGGCCGCGGAAATCGCCACCGGGATGCCGCGCCGCTCCAGCCAGCTGGCCGGCGGGCCGAGCATCAGGCCGAGCACGACGGCAAGCGCCACCGGCGCGAGGATCATCTTGGCGAAATGGAGCGCGCCGACGAGCGCCACCACACCGATAAAGATGATGGCGACGCGGGAGGCGTCGGTTGCGACGGAGGCAACCGGCGTCTGCCCCGGCCGTCGGACCGGTGAGGGGGTCGGCGTCGGATATGTCATAAAGGTCCCGGGCCAGGTCACGCGTCGTCCCCGGCAGGGAGAACGCGTGATGAACGAACAACGAAAGCATGTTGCGCGAAGATAGGCGATCGCAACACGCCTTGGGCGTGATGCCCATCAACGCGCCGGCAGGCGGGAAGGTTCCGCCGCAAGCACGGGCAATCTGCCGTTATTGCTTGGATTTCTTTGAGGCCGTGATCGCTTTTCTCGGCACGGAGATGATGATCGTCAGGCCCGTGTCGCCGTAGATCCGCTCGATCGAGCCGCCGAGTTCACCGCGGATGTTGGCGTCGATCAGCCTGGTGCCGAACCCGGTCGCCTGGGGCTTCGTCACCGGCGCGCCGCGTTCGGCCCATTCCAGGACAAGGGTGCCCTCCGCGCCGGTGCCGGAAAGCGTCCAGGAGATTGCCAGTTCGCCGCCGTCGTCGGACATGCCGCCATATTTCATGGCATTGGTGGCCAGCTCGTGGAAGGTCAGCCCGAAGGCCTGGGTGGCCGTTTCGTTGAGGTCGACCGGCGGCCCCTTTATCAGGTCGTTTTCGATGTCGTCGCCAAACACCTGCGCCAGTTCGGTGGTCAGCAGTTCGCGCAGATCCGTGTGCTGCCAGTGGGTGCGGGTGAGCACGTCCTGCGCCGTCGCCATCGCCTGCAATCGGGCGGAAAACGACTGGGTGAACTCGTCGAGGGTCTCCGAACTCGACGCCGTCTGCCGGGAGATCGCCATCATCCGCGCGATGGAATTCTTGATCCGGTGCTTCATCTCCTGAAGCATCAGGTCCTTTTCCTGCAGGGTCTTTTCCGAAAGCTGATGCAGTGCCCGGGCGGCGGCCAGCGCCTTGCGCTGGGAGTGCATGGCGAGCGACAGCGTCGCGGCCAGCAGCAGCGAGACCATCAGCACCGTGAGCGGCACGATATTCGCCGTAATGAAGCCCGGCTCGACCGCGCGCCGGAACTCGTAGACCCAGGTCCGGCCGGCGATGCCGACCTCGCGCTGCGCCGCGAAGCCGCCGTCGTCGCGGGCCGTGTCGTAGCCTTCGGAGCGGAAATAGACGAGGTCCGGATTGGCCTTGTCGTAGGATTTCATGAGCAGCGGCGTTGCCGGTATCCGCCTCAGCACCGCGATATGGAAGTCGCCCGCCCGGAACGGGGCGTAGATGAAGCCGTCATAGGGCAGGGTGCCGGAGGCCCGCCCGCCCGGAGGCGCCGTTTTGCCGGCAAAGGGAAGGTAGACCAGGAAGCCGTTCTGCTTGTGGGAGGTGATCTCCTGGACCAGTTCCACCGGGCCGCTCGCCGTCGGCTCCTCGCTCAGCATGGCCGCGTCCATCGCCTGGCGCCGGACCTTTTCGCTGAACATGTCGAAACCGAGCGCCTTCTTGTTACGCGCGTCCTCCGGCTCCAGGAGCACGATCGGCGCGCGCAGCGGCTGGTCGGTTTCCGGCCATACCTCGACGTCGATGCCATATCCGGAGCGGATGTCGGCTTCCACCATCTGCTCGTTGCCGACCGGGATCAGGCGGGCGAAGCCGATGCCCTGGATGCCGTCATAGCGGCCGTCGATTTCCAGGTCTTTCACGAAGGAGCGGAAGGCGGAACGGCCGATGCGCCCGTTCATGGCCTCAAAGAAGGACGCCGTGCCCCTTAGCAAGGAGAGGTGCTGGTCGAGGCGGGCAACGATCCGGTCGACGATGTCGTCGGCGACCGCTTCGGTCCTGAGGTCTCGGGCAACGGTGTTGGAGCGGTGGAGCGTCACCGCCATCGCGGCACCGATGGTGGCAACGACCACGAAGACGAGTATTGGCAGTAATCGGTACACGAGCCTGATCCGTGATGGCCCCCCGCCGCGGTCCATTAGGCTATGGGGAAGAATGGCGCAACGGGTTTTTATCGAGACTCAAGTTGTACGGTAAGAAAGATTCTATACGCGTTCCGGTAGTTTTTGAAGGCAACGCCGGCCGCCGCCGGTTTTTGCGCGATGGGGTCGCGAACGGATGGAACAGCATCCGGCCCGGTCGCGTTTGTCTCCCATAGAAAACGGCAGCTCTGCCGTAACAAGAGGAGACTGAGATGAACTGGAATCAGATCGAAGGCAATTGGGAACAATTCAAGGGCAAGGTGCAGTCCGAATGGGGCAAGCTGTCCGGCGACGACCTCGACGTCGTGGCGGGCAACCGCAAGCAGCTCGCCGGCAAGCTCCAGGAGCGCTACGGCAAGGCGCAGGAAGAGGTCGAGCGCGAAATCGACGACTGGCTTGCCCGGCACTAACGGTCCGCCAGCGTGATTTAAGAAGCCGGGTGCGCACCGTCGCACCCGGCTTTTTTGTGTCTTTTTTGGCCCGTCCAGAGCGAATCCGCCCCGACTGGCAATCTGCCCGCTGACATTCCGCGCATACGAAAACCGGCCCGCCGCCGGAAAGGCGAGGGCCGGTTGTCGTGTCGGGCTCTCGGCCGGGCCGAAACCCGACGTCAGGGCGATGTTATCCGCGCCGCAACACGCCCATGACCAGCGAAACCACCAGGAAGAGCAAGAACACGAAGAAGATGATCTTCGCAATACCTGCTGAAGCGCCCGCGATGCCGCCGAAGCCAAGTGCGGCGGCGATAAGAGCGATGACCAGGAACAAGAGCGCATAGTAAAGCATGAGTCGATCTCCGTTTTCTGTATCTGCACTCAAACGGATTATCGGTCGCTTTGGTTCCGCGATTCCTGGAATCAATTTCAATACCTGCCGATAACAGCTATTTCGCGTCGGGTCAGGCGGCTTCCCCGGCCGTCTCGTTGAAGAACAGCGCCTGGCTGATCAGCGCCTTCACCATGTCCGGATTGAACGGCTTGGTGACGAGGAAGGTCGGCTCCGGACGCTCGCCGGTCAAGAGCCGCTCCGGGAACGCGGTGATGAAGATCACCGGCACGGCGCTGGTCTTCAGGATGTCGTTGACCGCATCGATGCCGGAGCTGCCGTCGGCGAGCTGGATGTCGGCGAGCACCATCTTCGGCTGCGTCGCATTATAAAGGTCGACCGCCTCGCCATGGGTGCGGGCGATGCCGGTCACGGTATGGCCGAGGCTTTCCACCATCTGCTCGATGTCCATGGCGATCAGCGGCTCGTCCTCGATGATCATGATGTCCGTCGCCACCTGGCGCGAGATTTCGGCGGATGCCTGCTCCAGCAGCGTGCCCATCTCGTCGTCCGGTACGCCGAGGATGGTCGCCGCCTGCGACGGCGTGAACTCTTCGACGGCCACGAGCAGGAAGGCCTGGCGCGCCACCGGCGGGATCGCCATCAGGTTGGCGGCCGCGCGCTGCTCCCAGGCAAAAGGCGATTCCACGGGCGGAATGTCGATGGAGGCGGAACCAAACAGCCGTGTGAACAGTTGGAACAGCGACACCCGGTCGCTCTGGGTTTCGGGAAACAGGGAAACATCGGCGATCAGGGCTTCCAGCGTTGCCGCCACATAGGCATCGCCCGACGTCTGGGAACCGGTGACGGCACGGGCGTATCTCCGCAGGTGCGGAAGGTGCGCGGCGATACGGGTGGAAAGGGACATTTGGACGTGCTCCATTACTCGTGAGGGTGTTCCAGTCGGCACAAAAACGCATGGCCGCAAAAAAAGTTCCGAACCCTCGGAACTTTTCGGCTCTTGATGAATTACGCTAGCGGAACAGTGAATGCGTACCAAGTCACAACGGACAGACGTGCATTGATGATCGACGACAACAAAGGCTTTACGCCACGAGGCGGCGCCCGCAGGGCCAGGACCAACGATCCCAACGAGGCGATCAGCCGGCAGCTCAAGTCGCTGTACAGCTCCCTCGAACAGGAACAGATCCCCGATCGTTTTCTCGACCTTCTCGAGCAACTGGATGAGGCGGAAAAGGCCGCATCCGGCAAACGCGGAAGCTGATCCTCACATGGAAAACGTTTCACCCGACTTCAAGCGCGATATGCTCGCGCTGTTGCCGAGCCTGCGCGCCTTCGCGATTTCGCTGACGGGCCGCCACGACCGGGCGGACGATCTCGTCCAGGACACCATCATGAAGGCCTGGGCCAAGCACGAGAGCTTTGAGCCGGGCACCAACATGAAGGCCTGGCTGTTCACCATCCTGCGCAACGACTTCTACAGCCAGATGCGCAAGAAGGGCCGCGAGATCCAGGACACCGACAACGCCTTCACCGAGCGCATGGCGACGCACCCCGAACAGCACGGCCGCCTCGACATGGAGGATTTCAAGAAGGCCCTGGAGAAGCTGCCGGAAGACCAGCGCGAAGCGATCATCCTCACCGGCGCCTCCGGCTTCGGCTACGAGGAAGCGGCCGAGATCTGCGGCTGCGCCGTCGGCACCATCAAGAGCCGGGTGAGCCGGGCCCGCACGCGCCTACTGGAACTGATGCAGATCGACGGCGACTCCGATTTCGGACCGGACCCCCACGAGGCCGCGGTTACGGCCTCCCTCCATTCGACCCCGTCCCGTTGACGGGAGCGGCGACGCCGTCGGCGTCCGCCTTCAGCCTCGCTGACAGGTTGAACGACAGTGATGCGCCCACCGCATCCTCGAACAGGCGCACGTCATAGGGCTTGCCGACGACCGGAATGCCCGGAAAACCGGGCACGCCGCCGAGGAAGGAATCGTGCGTGGTGGTGAACATGAGATGGGCGGCGACGTCGTGCAGTTCGCCGACATCGTTCATTTCCTGGCTTTCCGGCAGGCCGGTATCGTAGACGACAAGCTCGTAATGGCGCGGCCCGGTGCCGCAAAACGCGTGTTCCTTGAGGTGCTCTGCCAATGCGGTAGGGTTGAGGATGGTAACAGCCATGCCAAACGTTTCCGTCAGCAGGCGCTCCGTCTCCAATGCCACGATGTAGTCGGAGTCGACCACCAGGGCCTGGGGGCTACTATGTTGCATTAAAGGGCCTTTCTGAAACGGACGGGTTGATCCTGACGATCAGGTTGCTCCCATTCTCAGGGAAAGTACGGAACGCGTCATTTAAATAAGACATATACACATCAATTGGGCACAAAGCGGGGCCGGAACAGGCTGGCCGCTGGTGCGTTCTGCAGAAAACACGCGACGCGAGTGAGTTAGGTGGAAAAAATCAATTCCGGGTCAAAGCGCACGCACTGCATTGACTGCCCGCTGCGGCGAAATTCCCATTTCCGGGATCTCAGCGAGGAGGAACTCGCATTCGTCGACAGCTTCAAGGTCGGCGAGCTGTCGGCCGATCCGGGGGCGACGATCTTCTCCCAGGGCACCAACAGCGCGCACATCTACACCATTCTGGATGGTGCGGCCTTCCGCTTCAAGATCCTTGAAGACGGACGACGTCAGATTCTTAATTATGTGTTTCCCGGCGACATGGTCGGCCTGCAGAGCTTCCTGATGGGGGAGATGCAGTATTCGGTGGAATCCCTCTCCAATCTGCGCCTGTGCGTTTTCGAGCGCGGCCGGATGATGACGCTGTTCGAGAAGCATCCCTCGCTCGCCTATGACGTGACCTGGCTCGCCGCCCGCGAGGAGCGGATGCTGGACGAGAACCTGCTCAGCGTCGGCCGCCGCACGGCGCTGGAACGCATCGCCTATTTCCTTGCCTTCCTGTATCGCCGCGCGGACGCGGTGGGCCTCACCAACGGCTCGATGCTGGATCTGCCGATCACCCAGCGCCACATCGCCGACACCCTCGGCCTGTCGCTGGTCCACACCAACAAGACGCTGCGCCGCCTTACCGATCGCGGCCTTGCGCGCTGGCGCGACACGAGCTGCGAGGTGATCGATCCCGACGGCCTGCAGGAGCTTGCCGGCTGGGAAGGGCTCTCCGACACGCCGCGCCCCTTTATCTGACGGCTTAGAGCCGGCTCGAACGAAAGACGACGGCCCCGATGCGCATCAAGGCGATCCTCAATCGCGACAGCGGCACCCTGCGCAATCTCGACATTGCGATGCTGTGCCAGCGGCTCGGCGAGCGTTTCGGCGCCAACGGCCACGAGATCGCCTGCGATATCGTGCGGGGCAGGGACCTTGCCCGCGCGCTCGATGCCGCGGCCGACGACAGTGCTGTCGAGGCGATCGCGGTCGCCGGCGGCGACGGCACCATTTCCAGTGCTGCCGGCCTGTGCTGGCGGGCGCAAAAGACGCTGGTCGTGCTGCCCGGCGGCACCATGAACATGTACGCCCGGACCCTCGGCCTGCCGATGGACATCTTCGCTGCGGTCGATGCGATCGCCGCCGGAACGGTGGTGGGCGCCGACATCGCAACGGCCAACGGCCGGCCCTTCGTGCACCAGTTCTCCGTCGGTCTGCACCCGCGGCTGGTGCGCATCCGCAAACGGCTCGCCTACAACAGCCGCTTCGGCAAGATGATTGCCAGCGCCCGTGCCCTCGGCGCCGCGATCTCGCGCCCGCCGGCGCTGCCGGCGACCATCGAGACCGATGCCGGGTCGCGCCGCGAGGTCTTCAGCCTGCTCGGCGTCTCCAACAACCGCTTCGGCGAGGGACATCTGCCCTATGCCGATACGCTGAACGAAGGCCTCCTCGGCCTCTACTGGGCAAGGGTCCTCAACCGGCGCGACGGCTTCCGCCTCACCAAGGACGCGGTCCTCGGCACCTGGAGCACCAATCCCGATGTCACGGTCGAGCATTCCCGCCGGGTGCGGCTGCATTTCGATCCGGTGCGCCGCCAGCCGAAATGCGTCATCGACGGCGAACTCCTGAGCCTGGAGGAAAGCGTCGACATCTGCATGCACGCCGGCGAACTGTCGGTCATGAAGCCGGTCGAGGCCGTGCCCTCGGTGCTCGATGCCGTCCTTCCCGGCCGTAACGGAGCCGGCCCGGCCGGGGCGGAGCCGGCCTCATGATCGGCCTTCCGACCCTGCGCAAGCCCTTCGTGGTGCTGCTGACGATCCCGGCCGGTACGGCGCTGACGATCGGCGCCCTGCCGTTCCTCATCATCTATCTGGAAGACCTCTTCGGCGTCGGCGACGTCGCCCTGCAGGCCTTTCCCTTCGATACGCAAAGCGCCCGCACGGTGCTGTCGGTGATCGCGACCGGCGCCATGTCGGCACTGAGCCTTGCCTATTCGCTGGTGCTCGTGGTGTTCACCCTTGCCGCCGGCAATATCGGGCCGCGCCTCCTGAAGCGCTTCACCACCGACTGGGTCAATCAGATCACCGCCGGCATCCTCGGCGGCACCTTCCTTTATGCGGTGATCTCGCTGATTTTCGTCAGCGCGGAGTTCATGCCGCGGATCACCATTTCGGTCGGCGTCCTGCTCGCCGCCGTCTCGGTCGTCCAGCTCATCTATTTCGTCCGCCATGTCGCCCGCACCATCTCCATCGACGACGAGATCGCCGAGATCAGCAGCCGGCTGACCGAGGCCCTGCAGAGCCTCGTCTCCGCCGCGTCGAGGGAACGTAAGGGCCGCAAGAAGCAGGACCGCGACCTGGAGCGCTCGAGCGCCGATGTCGCCGCCCCCCGGTCCGGCTATATCGGTGTCACCGACATGAAGGCGGTGATCGATCTCGCCACCGCCCACGACCTCGTCGTCGAGTTCGCCCTGCCGCACGGCGCCTTCATCCTCAAGGAGCAGACCCTTGCGACCGTCACCGGGCCGCTGGAAGAGGGCGACGAGGAGGCGCTCCTGAAGCTGATCACCATCGAGCCGTCGCGCTCGGAGGTGGCCCCGGTGCAGTTTTCCATCAAGCTCCTGGTCGAGGTCGCCTTGCGCGCCCTGTCGCCGGGCGTCAACGACTCCTATACCGCGGTCGCCTGCGTCGACAGCCTGACCAGCGCCTTCGCCACCGTCGCCGACGAGGGCATCAACATGGCGGTGCACAGGGACCGGGAGGGCAATGCCCGCGTCGTCCTGCCGGGACTCGGCCTGAAGGAACTCGTCGGCAGCGCCTTCCATCCGATCCGCCGCGCCGCCGGCGCCAACATCCTGATGGCCCAGAGCCTCGCCTACTCCCTGGCGCGGCTGCACCATGCCGGCGGCGAGGAGATGCGCTCGATCGTGGAGAACCACCTGAGCCTCTTGTTCGCCCAGATCCGCGCCGCCGATGTCTTCGAAGACGACATCAAGAGCGTCGTCGAGATGCTGCCAGGCGAACTCGCCCGTGTCGTGGAAGCCGGCGAGGAGGACGCGACCGGCGAGGACGACGCCGCAGAAGACAAGGACGGAGACAAGAGCGGCCAGACGCCGACGGCCTGAACGTCGAAAATCGTTGGAAACAAAAAAACGGCGACCGCGTGGGCGGCCGCCGTTTTTTCGTTCGCAATTGGTCTGGCGTCGAGGCGCCTTAGAGCGTTGCCGCGCCTTCGTCCTCGATCGATGCGACATCGACGCCGAGGCCTTCCAGCGCCCGCTCATAGGCCATCAGGTCGTTGTTGAGGCCGTCGTCGTCGACCATCGGGCTTTCCGTGGCGGCGCGCTGGCGGGCGCGGGCGTCGAAATAGTGCGTCTTGATCGTCCGGATCTTCTGCTCGCGGCTGAGCGCATCGTCCTTCAGCACGCTGTCGATCGTCTGTTCGGCTTGGGTCGCCATAGTGGCCTCCTTTCGTCGAGGTGGGTCGGCTGGCTCAGTCGTCCTCGTCGCTGTCGTTGAGAACGAAATAGGCGAGCGCGCCGAGCGCGGCGGTGATCATCAGCGGCTTGGAGCGCATCAGGCTCGGAGCCACCGACGCCAGCGCCAGCAGCTGCATGCGGCGGGCGGCGTTGCGCTGCGCCGCGATCCGCCTCTGCCGGCGGTTGACGATGGCCTGGACGATCAGCGCCAGGACGGCAATCAGCGCCGTCGCCCCGGCGATCAGCAATGCCGCGTCCAGGCCGCTGCCGACGGCCTCGGCCAGCAACTGGTGTACGACCACCATGCCGAAGGCGTAGGCGGTCAACAGAAGGATGGCGACGATCGCATAGACGATGGCGGACCGCTTCGCGCGGTCCACCATCGATCCGACGTCCTGGGAGACCAGCGAAGCCGCTGTCCCGATCAGTCTGTACATGTCTCGTCGCGAAGCTTATCGGCGGGCCAGCATGGCGACGAGGAAGCCGACGCCGGCGGCGACGCCGAGGGCGGCGAACGGGTTCTTGCGCACCTTGCGGGTGATGTCGCGCTCGATGTCTTCCAGTTGATCGGTCATCGCGGCGAGTGCGTCTTCCGCGCCGGCGCTGATTTCGTCGGCCTTGCCGCGGGCGCGCCGCTTGAAGTCGCGGGCCTTGGCGTCGCCCATGCCGCGCATGGTGCGGGCGAGCTCGCTGATATCGGTGCGAAGCTGGCGGATCTGCTCGTCGAGTTCGGCAGCGCTCGGAGCGTCGGTCTTGCCGTTGCCGGCCGGGGTAGCGGTAGCCATGTCGAAATCTCCTTGTTGAACGGTGATACGTTCGCGTGCCGGTACAACGGTCGGCAGCGCCGTTTGTTCCATGACATCGACGTCGCCCGCTCCGCCCTTGGAACCCTTTGCCGGGTTCTTCGTTGCAAACGAAGGAAATGGAGTGGCCGACATGCCGAAAAACGACAATCCGAGCATCAAGAACGAAGAGGTCTACGAGGCCCTGCGCGACAAGGGCGCCTCCAAGGAGAAGGCCGCCCGCATCGCCAATGCTGAGGCGTCCCCCACCCAGCACCCCTCGCAAAAGGGCGGCAAGGCGCCGCCGTACGAGGAGTGGACGAAGGACGACCTCTACGACCGCGCCCGGGAACTGGACATCGACGGCCGCTCCGACATGTCCAAGAGCGAACTGATCGACGCCCTTCGCCGGTGATCCCCGCCCTCCAGTGCCGGACACCTCCCGGCCGTTGGCAGACACTAAATGAGGATATGAATGGACCAGCAGCTTATCGGGGTGGACGCGCCCGCCGGCGTCGATGCGGGCGAAAACGGCCTTGAGGCGGCGCATGGATAGGGAAAGTTGGTCAAGCGACCAAAAAAATGGTCGATCCTGGAACCTTGAACGGTTACATGCGTTTGGTTCCTGGCCTTTACGTCGGAGTATCCGGCGAAAGACCGTGAGGGTCGAGCCTGCAAGGTCAGGAGCCGGGCCGTTCGTTGCGGCCGCGGGGGGTGCAGGTACCTGGAAAACGAGAAGGAAAACGCCAGCGGAGCGAGATGTCGAAGCGTGAGGCGACCGGACGGCAGGTGCGTGCCGTCGGAACGTCGCCATCGGGGGAACGGGCCGAAGCCCCCGGAGCGCAAACGTTATTTTCGACCGCCCCAAAAAGGTGCCCGGAATTGCGGAATCTTCCCGACCACGTTCGCAAAGTCGTCGACGACGAAAGCCGGTTGCAGGTGCTGTCGCAGTTCGTTCTGCGCAGTCAGCGGCCCGACCCCGATTTCGATACCATTACGCGGATCGTCGCCGACGAATTCGACGTGCCGATCGCGTTCATCTGCATGGTCGACCGCGAGCGCCCCTGGCTGCAGTCGGCGATCGGCATTGACCTTGCCGAAGGCCCCATCGGCATGGCGCTCAGCGCCTACACCATCGAGCTTGATGCCGGCGGGACCTTCATCGTCACCGACGCGACCCGCGACCCCCGCTTCGCCGCCCATCCGCACGTCTCCGACGGCCCGCGCATCCGCTTCTTCGCCGGTGCGCCGATCACCATCGAGAAGCGCAATGTCGGCGTCATCGGGCTGATCGACAACGTCGCCCGGACGATGCCGGAGGCGGACCAGCTCCAGAACCTGACCCGCTTTGCCTCGCTCGCCGGCTCGCTGTTCACCCTCAAGGAGGCGGCGCGCGGCCGCAAGTCGTCCGACCGCGCCCTGTCGCGCGCCCGCACCCGCCATTCGCTTGCCTTCCGCGCCGCCAACATCGCCTCCTGGAGCTGGGACATCCGCACCGACGTCGTCGATTGCGACGTCGCCATGCGCCAGATGTTCAAGCTTCCGCGCGAGGAGGTGGTGACCGGCGCCAAGCTGCTGGAACGCATCGACCAGAACTGCCAGCGGGCCATCCGGCGCAATCTCAAGCGGGCGATCCGCGAGAATGTCGACTGGTCGTCCGAGTTCCACGTCGCCTCGACCGACCGCTGGCTGCTCGGCCTCGGCCGCATCTACGAGCGGGCCGAGAACGGCGATCCGCTGTCGGCCCTCGGCGTCGTCGTCGACATCACCAAGACCAAGCAGTCCGAACAGAAGACGCGCCTCTTGCTGCGCGAGCTCAATCACCGGGTCAAGAACACGCTGGCGATCCTGCAATCGCTGGCCAGCCAGACCCTGCGCCGTTCCGACAGCGCGGCCGACTTCACCATGTCCTTTTCCGGCCGGCTGCAGGCGATCGCCGCGGCCCACACGCTGCTGTCGGACCAGGAATGGGGCGATGTCGGCGTCTTTGCCCTGTTGCGTGGCCAGATGGCGCCCTATGCGGTCTCTCTCGACGAGGACGTCGTCATCCATGGCGACGACGTGGCGTTGGGCCCCGACGAGGCGCTCGGCCTCGGCCTCGTCATCCACGAACTGGCGACCAATGCGGCCAAATACGGCGCCCTGTCGGTCGACGGCGGCACCGTCGACATCGCCGTCTCCGCCGAGGCGAAAAAGGCCGGGACCGACGTCGTCATCGACTGGACGGAAAAAGGCGGCCCGACGGTCTCGCCGCCGACCCGCCAGGGCTTCGGCACCACGCTGATCACCCGCAGCCTCGACAAGATCGTCGGCAGCGACGTGGCGCTCGATTTCGCGCCCGGTGGCCTCAGGGTCCGCATGCGCTTTCCCGTCAGCCGCAAGGACCTCGGCGCGTAAGGCTGTTGCCCGCAGCGCCGGTCGACGCGGAACCATTCCTTCCTTTCCGACGTTTGATAGCCAGTCAGACCGACGGAAAGGCAGAACATGCGTCAGGAATTTCACGCCACACCGGTTTCGCTGATGCCGACATCGGTCGGCGCGCGCGCCGCGGTCCGCATGGCCCGCGCGGAGCACGCGGAGCGTATCGCGACCACGTTGGTCGTTGCGACGGCCTTCGCCATGGCGTCGGCCCTCAATCTTCTGATCCTGTTGTGAGGAAAGACCCATGACCGTTTCCACGATCATCCTGATTATCCTGATCCTGCTTCTTGTCGGCGCCCTGCCGACCTGGCCCCACGCCCGCACCTGGGGCTACGGACCGTCGGGCATCCTCGGCACCCTCCTCGTCATCCTGCTGATCCTGATGCTGCTCGGGATGCTGTAGGACGCACGCCGGCTCGGCGCGTTGCGCCGGAACCGCCGGGCTAAAAGAAGAATTTCAAACGGCCGTGGGTCACTCCGCGGCCGTTTCCTTTTGTTTCAAGTTATTTTCAGGTATTCGACTAACAAAATGATTTCAAAAGAAAATTTTGGATCGTGAGGAACCGGTACTTATCATTCTCGTTATTTGGATGTGAGGCGGTCGCGCCGATATCAAATAAGTAAAAAGATATCTGAAGCGCAGCTGCATGTCAAAAAGACAGGGAGAATGAACCATGTTCCGCAAGTTTATGACGACGACCGCCATCGTCGCGTTGATGTCCACCGGTGCGATCGCCGCCGATGAGGGCAAGACCGACATGAAGACCGGCACCGAGATGAAGTCGGGCACCGAGATGAAGGCAGGCGACAACAGCGCGCTGTTCTCGTCCGACAAGAGCGTCAAGCCGATGAACAGCTGGCACGGCTACTACACCGGCACGCCGAACCAGGTGCTGGCCTCCTCGCTGATCGGCCAGACCGTCTATCACGGCGCCGTTCGCGACGACATCGAGGTCGGTGACGTCAACGACATCGTCATGTCCCGTGACGGCACGGCCAAGGCCGTCGTCATCGGCGTCGGCGGTTTCCTCGGCATCGGCGAGAAGGAGGTCGCGGTCGACTTCGAGCGCCTGACCTGGACCAGCCTCGACAACCGCCAGTACCTGACCCTGGCGGCGACCAAGGAAGAGCTCGAGCAGGCGCCGGAATTCCAGCGCACCCCGGAAAACGAGATGGAATCCTCGACGGGTGACGACGCCGCGATGGAGACCACCAAGACCGACGACAGCGCCATCACCGGCAACAAGTCCGATCAGGACGTCGCCATGACTGAGCCGACCGACACCACCGAGACGGCCGACAAGTCGATGACCGACGACCAGACCACCGCCGACACCCAGGAAGAGATGGCCGTCGTCGATCCGACGACCGTCAGCGCCGACGACCTGATCGGTGCCGTGGTTTACAGCGCCGAGAACGAGAATATCGGCGAGATCGGCGACGTCATCCTGACCGGTGACGAAAAGAAGGCCGAGGCCTACATCGTCGACGTCGGCGGTTTCCTCGGCATCGGCGAAAAGCCGGTCGCCATCGAGCCGGGCGCGGTCAAGGTGATGAAGGACGGCAACGGCACGCTTTCGGTGCACACGCCCTTCGAGCAGGCCAAGCTGGAAAACCACAAGGCCTACACCAAGGACGGCTATGACCAGGACCGCGACTCGGTCGTCATCCGCTAACGGACCTGGCAGGAAGGTGCGGCCTGTCTGGGGCAACACCGTCACAGCGGGGAAAACGTCGGCGAAAGCCGGCGTTTTCTTCGTTTCCAGCCGTTCCAGCCGTTTGCGCGCAACGGCCGGGCCTGTTGCGAACCGTCATTGCAGCCACGCGCCGGAGGTTGCATGACACCGCGAGCCATCCGCAACGGTTCCGCTGGGGCGCAGCCTGGGTCAGTGCGTCGCGGGAACCGGAGACCGGCGAGACGGTTCTGACCTTTGACGGCTCCTGATATAGTTTTCCCCGGAGCCACCCACCCGCAACCAACCAAACCGAAAAGGTGACCGATATGGCAGGATCAAGCGAAGGCTATCACGAGCCCGTTGAGGAACTGAGCGACGACTGCCGGGACATGCACCGTGCCATCGTCTCGCTGATGGAAGAGCTCGAGGCCGTCGACTGGTACAACCAGCGGGTCGATGCCTGCAAGGACGAGGAACTGAAGGCGATCCTCATTCACAATCGCGACGAGGAAAAGGAACACGCCGCGATGGTCATGGAATGGATCCGCCGCAAGGATTCGAAGTTCGACGACGAACTGAAGGACTATCTGTTCACCGACAAGCCGATCGCGCATCACGACTAGGTGTTGCGCGCCGGGCGGGTGTTGCCTGCCGGGACCTCGGATCGAGAGCCGCCGGCGCCTCCCCGCCGGCGGCTTTTTCGTGCGCGACCAGGCGTCGGTTGCGCCGCGCCGCCGTCGGCGGCATCTTCGGACAATCCGCGCTCCCACCATCGGCGGCACGCCCTTGACCGTCCTCGACACCCAGATCTCCTGTTTCGACACCACCTGGAATCCGTCCACCGGCTGCACCAAGGTCTCGGCCGGCTGCGACAACTGCTATGCCGAGGCGATCGCGAAGCGCTTCTTCGGCGGTTTCGATCTGCGGCTCTATCCGAAGCGGCTCTCCGAGACCCGCAAGTTCCGACCCCTCGTCGGCGCGGACGGTGCGCCTATTCCACGCCGGGTCTTCGTCAATTCCATGAGCGACCTCTGGCATCCGGGCGTGCCGGACGACTTTCTGGCCAGCGTCTTCGATGCCATCGCCGGCCATCCGACCACGATCTTCGTCTGCCTGACCAAGCGGGCGAGCCGCCTGCGCGCCTTCGGCGAAAGGCGCTGGAAAACGGGCGTGCCGGACAACCTCTGGCTCGGCGTCACCGCCGAGACGGCGGCGGTGGCCAACCGCATCGACCAGCTCCGGCGGCTGAAGGACGCCGTCGGCCCGTTCACCGCCTATGTCAATGTGGAGCCGCTGCTGGAGCCGGTCCCCGGCCATGACTTTTCCGGCATCGACTGGGTCGGCGTCGGCGGCGAGGCCGGCGCACGGGCGCGGCCCTGTGCCGAAGGCTGGGTGCGCGACGTGGTCGACCGGGCCCACGGTACCGGCGCGGCGGTCTGGTTCAAATCCTGGGGCCGCTGGGAGAACAATCCCGCCTGGCCGCTCGCGCGGGGAAAGACCAAGAAGGCCAAAAAGCAGGATCTCGTCGATCGCGGCCTGGAACTGCTGCCCGAGGAGCATGGCGGCGCCACCCTCGACGGCCGCCTGGTCCAGGAACTGCCGCCGGCCTTTGCCCTGATGCGGGAGCGTCTGGTCGCGGCCCGCGGCTGACCTCGTCTACTCTTTGCCTGCTTCTCCGCCGGTATCGCTGGCATGGTGCTGCAGGAAGTTGAGCAGCAACTGGTGCTCTTCGGCGTCGAGCGCCGCCCGCTCTCCCATGATCTTCAGAAAGCTGACCCATTGATTGGCGGTGTAGTGGTGCGGGATGCGCCGCTGGTGGCAGGCAACGCACTTGGTCGAAAACGTCTGCCAGGCCTGCGCCCAGAGCGGTTCCCGGTCGGCGGTGACGCCGTCCTCCGGCACCCAGCCGGCAAAGGCCGCGCCGAACCAGGTGAGGCCGGAATCCGGATCGACCGCGCTCTCCAGCGGTCGCAGGTCCGAGACGGCGGATTTGGCGAGGAGCGCGGAGCGGATGCGTTTGCCGGGGAGGGCATAAAGGAGGCGTTCGGCGCCTTCCTGGTGCCAGCCGCGGACCTCCACCTTGACCCAGCCGGGGCTGCGCTCAAGGACGGTGAGCGGTGTGGCGATGAAGATGCGTCCGGCCGGCTTGCCGGCGCCGTCCGCCTCGGCATGGAGGCCGAGCGTATGGGCGGCATAGACCGTCTCGCCGGCGGCCGATCCGGCGCGGCCGGGGACGGCGAGGCAAAGCGTCAGGACGGCTATGGCAAAGAAAAGGGGAGGGAGGCGACGCGAAAGCACGCCCATTGGTCGGGTCCTCCGAGAGGATCGGCGGGAGCCGGCAGGGGGCAGCGCCCCCTGTCGACGTCTTGTCCGCTCAGCCGAGACTTTTGACCCAGTCTGCGAGGGCGGCGCCGATCTCGTCGGCGGAATCTTCCTGGACATAGTGGAGGCCGGGAACGGCGACCTCCTTGACGTTGGGCAAGGACCGGCAGAATTCCAGCACCTTGCCGGCGATCATCATGCCGGGCTCGGCCCTGACGAAGAGCTTCGGGATCGCCGTCTCGGCAAGGAACGCGCAATTGGCCTCGCAGACGGCGGCAACGCCCGCCGGCTCACCCTCGATCGGGATCTGCCGCGGCCAGGTCAGCGTCGCCCGGCGGCCTTCGCCCGGCTCCGGATAGGGCGCCCGGTAGGCGGCCATTTCTGCTTCGCCGAGATCGCGGAGCACGGCCATCGGGATCACCTGCTCCACGAAGATATTGTCTTCCAGGCACATCTGTTCGCCGGTGCCTTCGGCCCTGAACCCCTGGAACGCCGGCACCGCCGGCTCCGGCATCATCTCCCAGGTCAGCGGCATGATCATCGGCTCCATGAAGGCGATGCCGCGCACCCGATCCGGGTTTGTCCGGGCCCAGTCGAAGCCGAGCGCCGCGCCCCAGTCGTGCAGGACGAGGACGACGCCGTCGCCGAGGTCGAGCTGGTCGAGAAGGGCGAACAGATAGCTGCGGTGGTCGTCATAGGTGTAGCGGTCCGGCCCGGAATTCGGCAGCTTTTCCGACTGGCCCATGCCGATGAGGTCGGGCGCGATGCAGTGCCCGAGCGGTTCGGCGTGAGGAATGATGTTGCGCCAGATATAGGAATGGGTCGGATTGCCGTGCAGGAACACGATCGGCGCGCCGCTGCCGGCTTCCACATAGGCCATGGCAAGGCCGTTCACGGTCGCGGTGCTGCGTGGGTAGGGGTCTTTTGCATCGAGCATGTGTGACTCTCCCGGTCAAAAAAGAGGCCGGGCGATGAGCCCGGCCTCGCTGGCGATGTCGTCTGACCTTATTCGGCCTTCGGTCCGTCGAACGCGGTGACCGCCGGCGGGGTCTCCGTATACTTTTCGACGTCGGCAATGGCGGTATGGCCGCAATTGCCCTGTGCAAGGCTGGAGGTTCCGATGTCGACCGTCAGGCAGTTGACGTCGCCATAGGCATCGAGCGAGCCGGGCGTGCCGCCCTCGACCGGGCTGTACCAGCCGCCCTCGAAGACGCGGACCACGCCGGGGGCGACGTCTTCGGTAACGATGGCGCCGGCCAGCAACTGGCCGCGGTCGTTGAATACCCGCACCACGTCGCCGTCGGCGATGCCGCGGGCTTCGGCGTCCTTGGCGTTGATCAGGCAGGGCTCGCGGCCGGCGACCATGTACTCGTCGCGCAGCTTGGTGCCGCAGAGCTGCGAGTGCAGGCGCCATTCGGGGTGCGCGGCGTCGACATGGAGCGGGAACTTGGCGTCCGGCGTGCCGGTGCGCTCGACCGGTTCCATCCAGGTCGGATGGGCCGGGCAGTCCTCGTAGCCCATCTTCTCGATGTTGCGCGAGAAGATCTCGATCTTGCCGGACGGCGTGCCGAGCGGCTCAAGCAGCGGGTCTTCGCGGTAGTCGCCGTAGCGCACATACTGCTTGGCTTCTTCCGGGATCTCGAAGGTCAGGACGCCCTTTTCCCAGAAGGTGTCGAAGTCCGGCACCTCGATGTTCTTGGCAGCGCCCTGCTGTTCGGCGGCGGAGTAGAACTCCTTCAGCCAGCCCATCTCGTCCTTGCCCTCGGTGAAGGCATCGCCGGCGCCGAGCTTGTCGGCGATCTCCGCGAAGATGTCGAAGTCGTTGCGGGCCTCGAACACCGGGTCGATGACCTTCTTCATGGCCAGCACGGCCTTCAGCGAGTAGTCGCCGACATTCTCGATGTCGTTGCGCTCATAGGCCGTCGTTGCCGGCAGCACGATGTCCGCGAAGCGGGCCGATGCGGTCCACTGGAAGTCCTGGACGATGACGGTCTCGAACTTCTGCCAGGCCTTGACCATGCGGTTGCGGTCCTGGTGGTGCGAGAACGGGTTGCCGCCGACCCAGTAAGCCATCTTGACGGCCGGGTATTTCTGGGTCTTGCCGTTGAAGTTGAAGTCGGCGCCCGGGTTCTCCAGCATGTCGACGACGCGCGCCACCGGGATCGAGGCCGCGCCCGCCTGGGTCAGCCACGCCGCGCCTTCGACCGCCGCGCCGCCGTCGGTGATGCCGGCAAGCACGGGGCTGTTGGCCGACGGGGCACCGCCATTCGCGTAGTGGTAGGAAAGGCCGAAGCCGCCGCCCGGAAGGCCGATCTGGCCGAGCATGGAGGCGAGGGTGACCAGCATCCAGTGGGCCTGTTCGCCATGGTGCTGACGCTGCAGCGACCAGCCGCTCGACAGCATGGTGCGGTTGGACTGGAAGAGCTTGGCGAGTTCCTTGATCTTGTCGGCCGGAACGCCGCAGATCTCGGAGGCCCATTCGGCGCTCTTCGGCGTGCCGTCGCTGTCGCCGGTGAGATACGGTACGAAGTCGTCGAAGCCGACGGTGTAGTTGTCGAGGAACTCCGCATCGTGCAGCTCTTCGGCATAGAGCGTGTGGGCGATGCCGAGCATCAGGGCAACGTCGGTCTGCGGCCGCACCGTGATCCATTCGGCATCGAAGAACTTGGCCGTCTGGGTCCGGACCGGATCGATGCAGATGACCTTCTTGCCGGTCTTCTTGAACTCTTCCATGTAGGGATAGGTGTCGTGGTCGGCGACGGTCCAGCCGATCTGGTTGGTCTTGATCGGGTCGGCGCCCCAGAACACGAGGACGTCGGTGCTTTCAACGACCACCGGCAGCGCGGTCTGCTGCTCGTAGACTTCGAGCGTGCCCATGACGTGGGGCATGATCACCTGCGAGGCGGCGGTGGAGTAGTCGCCGGTGGAGTTCACGAAGGCGCCCTTGAGGCCGACATTGAGGGCCCGGCGCAAGAGGCTCTGGCAGTTGTGCAGCTTGCCGGAGCTCTTCCAGCCATAGGAGCCGGCGAAGATGCCTTCCGGCCCGTAGGTCTCGTTGACGCGCTTCAGTTCGCCGACGACGAGCTCCATCGCCTTTTCCCAGGACACACGCACGAAGTCGCCGTTGCCGCGGCTCTCGACGTCCGCGCCGGCACCCTTTTCAAGGAACGCCCGGCGGACCATCGGGTATTTGATGCGGGTCGGGGAGTAGACGGAATCGAGGACGCCGGGAAGCTGCGGCGAGGGATGCGGGTCGCCTTCCCAGGCATCGATGCCGACCCAGCGGCCGTCCTGGACGGTCGCCTTGAAGACGCCCCAGTGCGACCCGTTGAGGACGGCGCCGCCTTCCGCTGCGCGCGCCGCACCGGCGGTCAGCAGCGAGGGAGCGATCGCACCCAGCGCGCCGAGGGCCGAGGCGCTCAAGAGGAAATCGCGCCGATTGACGTAGTAAGACCGATTGGCTGACATGGGATCACTCCTTTGGTGCCTGAAAGTCGTTGGAACCGGCTTTTTTCAGAGGCCTCGGCGTCGCTGCGCCGCGGGTTTCCCCCTGTTGTCGATAGCTCTAGCCGGGGCGTGTAAACGCCGTTCCGGAGGGGATTGAACGGCCTGTAAAATCTCGTAAACAGGCTGTAAACGGCTCTAGTCAGAGGTTGCGGGAGCTGTAAGGCGCTCCCGGTCGGTGTGCAGATAGGCGGCAAGCGCGGCCGCAAGGTCGGCATAGAATCCGGACCGGTCGTGCTTGTGGCAGTCGGCGGCAAAGGCCGGAACCCAGGTGAGGAGCTGCGCGTCGATGAACGCCGCCTGCTGCGCCTGAAGCCGCATCGCCTCGTGGCGGTCGCCGCCAAGGGCGGCCGTCTCCGCGCGCTCCGCCAGCTCGGCGACGACGCTGAGCTCAATGGCGATGTGGTCCGGCGGCTCCTTCATCGTGTCGACGACGGCGATGTCGAGCCGGCGAAGCGTCTCCGCCATCTCCGAGGTCGGGCGCTGGAAGAGGGTGCCCTTGGCGCTCAGATAGGCCGAGGCATAGGGGTGGGCCGTGCGCGGGCCGCCAACGCCGAGGAAGAGGAGGCTGTAGTCGGCGGCAAGGTCGAGCGCCCGGTCGCGGAGCCGGTCGGGCTCGCTGGAAAGCGCCCGGATGCGGGCGACGACCGGCCGGAACGCCGGCTCGTCTTCCAGGCTGGCAAGCGCGACGCGGCCTTCGGGTCCGCCATAGGCCTTCAGGGCTTCGGCCGTCAGCTCGCCGGCGAAAAGACCGGCGAGCCAGCGATAGGCCAGCGGTCTTTCGACCGCCGGCGCGAGGGGGGCAAGATCAGCCATGGGCTTCGGCTCCGCCGGTGTCCTTGGCATGGAACTGGAGGTATTTCTGCAGGAAGCGGTACTGCTCGGTGTCCAGCACGATGAACCGCTTCATGGCCTTCAGGCTGCCGATCCACTGGTTGGCGAGCAGGTGGTCCTTCTCCGGCAGCGAATGGCAGACCGAGCAGCTCGAGGTGTACATTTCCTTGCCGTAGTCCCAGAGCTTCTTCTGGTCGGCGATCACCGCGCCGGACTTGATCCAGCCTTCCATGCTGACCTGGTGCCAGGTGAGGTCGGTGTCCGGATCGACTTCGGTCTTGATCCGCTGGATGGCGTCGACCGCGTTCTTGCTGGCGGTGGCGGAGAAGATGCGGTGGCCGCGAAGGGCGTAGATCACCTGGTCGACCTGGTCCTGCTGCCAGCCGTCGACGCGCACCTTGAGGAGGTCGCCGTCGCGCTCCAGCACGCTCACCTCGGTCGCCGCGAGCAGCCGGCCGGCCGCCTTGCCGCCGCCCTTGGCCGCGTCCTCGGTGAGGAAGTAGGGCTGGGTCTCGATGGTGTAGACCGTGTCCGCCGACGGCGTGTTAGCCTTCGCCGCGGCCTTGAGGTCCTTGAACATCGCCAGGTAGCCGGCGGTCATGTCCGGCATCTTGTGGGCGATGCCCTTGTGGCAGTCGATGCAGGTGTCGCCGTTCTTCATGGCCGTCTGCATCTGCTTGGAGGCCTTTTCGCTCTGCTTGTGGAAGTCCATGGTCTCGAACGAATGGCAGTTTCGGCATTCGCGCGAGTCCGTCGCCTTCATGGTGTCCCAGACCCGCTGCGCCATCTCCAGCCGGTGCTCCTGGAACTTCTCCTTGGTGTCGATGGTGCCCATGACCTTGTGCAGGAGCTCGTTGGAGGCCTGCACCTTGCGGATCAGCTTCGCCGTCCAGGGCTTCGGCACGTGGCAATCGGAACAGATCGCCCGCACGCCGGAGGCGTTCTTGTAATGCACGGTTTCCGTGTATTCCGCATAGACGTTATCGCGCATCTCGTGGCAGGAGATGCAGAACTCCAAGGTGTTCGTATATTCCATGAAGGTGTTGAAGCCGCCCCAGAAGACGACACCACCGATACCGCCGACAATGAGCACGGCGCCGAGCGCGTATTTGCTTGTCGGCCGCCACAAAGTCCGCCAGATTCTTCCGAACATTCTGGTCTCCCGCCGTGAGAGGAAAATGGCCACAGGGGCCGATCGTGTTTGCGGACCATAGGCGGGCGGTGTAAACGCCGTTCCGGACAGAATTGAACGGCATGTAGAAAGCTGTAAACAGCTTGTAAACAAGAAAGCTGCATACAGCTTGCAGACAATAAGGAGCGGCCGTGACCGGCGATCGGCGGGCGGGCACCAGTCGGCAGAACCACATTCTGGTCGTGGAGGACGACGCCACCAGCCGGGTGACGCTCGCCGGCTATTTCGAGAACGAGGGGTTCAGGGTCACCGAGGCCGGCGATGGCGCTGAGATGCGGGCCGCATTCGCCCGCGGCGACGTCGACCTCGTGATGCTCGACATCCGCCTGCCCGGTGAGGACGGCCTGACGCTCCTGAAGGAACTGCGCCAGCAGTCCGACATCGGCGTCATCATGGTCACCGGCAAGAACGACGACTTCGACCGGGTGGTGGCGCTGGAAATCGGCGCCGACGACTATGTGACGAAGCCCTTCAACCCGCGCGAACTGCTGGCCAGGACCAAGAACCTGCTACGACGCACCTATGCCGCGCGGATGGCCGACCGGGCCTCAAGGGTGAAGAACTTTTCCGGCTGGACGCTCGATCTCGACAAGCGCGGGCTGACGTCGCCCGGCGGCGACGACGTGCGCCTCACCCGCGGCGAGTTCGAACTGCTGACGGCGCTGGTCGACAATTCCGGCCGGGTGCTGACCCGCGACAACCTGCTCGACCACCTCAACCACCGCGAATGGGACCCGAGCGACCGCACGGTCGACGTCCTCATCGGGCGCCTCCGCCGCAAGCTGGAGGTCGACCCGAAGGACCCGGCCCTGATCATCACGGTGCATGGCGTCGGCTACGTCTTCACCGGATCGCCGAACTGAAGATATCGGACGGCCCTTTGGCGTCCGCGCTTTCCGCTCCCGCCGAGATGGCGTGCCAGCTTTCCTTGAGCGCCTTCAGCGACAGCACGTAGGTGGTCTTCAGCGCCTCGAAGCGGCCGCGGACGGTGTCCGCATCCCGCGCCTCGGCCGCCGCTTCAACGGCGACGGCAAGGTCGGCGAGCCGGTTGAGGCCGACATTGCGGGCCGCGCTCTTCAGCGAATGGGCGCGCCGGGCAATCTCGGCAAAGGCCCCGTCGGCAACGTCGGAGGAAAGCGCGTCGAGGGCCGCGGGCGTTGTCTCGGCGAACACCTTGACGATGCGCTCCGCGCGGGCCTTGCCGATCATCTCGAAATGGCCGCGCAGCACCGCCGCGTCGATCAGGTCGGCATCAGCCTCGAAGCCGCTACCGTTTGTGGGCGGGACCGCCGCGCTGTCGTCCGGCTCAGTCGATCCGGCATCCGCAGCAGGGCTCTTTGCCGGCGAATTGCGCTCGGCAAGGCACCGGGCGATCGCCTCGGCAAGGTCCTCGGCGGAAAACGGCTTGCCCAGAAAGCCGTCGGCGCCGGCGGCAAAGGCGCGCTCCACTTCGGTCCGCACGACCGAGGCGCTGATCATGATCACCGGCATCGCGGCCTTGTCCGCATCGGCGAGCTTGCGGATCCGGCGCACCACTTCCACGCCGCTGATGCCGGGCATGCGGTCGTCCATCAGGATGAGGTCGAAGCGCCCACGCACGATCCGCGACAGCGCCTCCTCGCCGGTGCCCGCGATGACGATCTCGTGGCCGAGCCGGCTCAAAAATCCCTCGGTGACGATCTGGTTGATCTCGTTGTCCTCGACGAGGAGCACGCTGAGTTGCTCAGGCTGCCAGCCCGGCGCCGCGGAGGTCGGCACCAGCGAGGCTGCGGCCGGCTTCAGCGCCGGCACGGTGAACTGGAAGGTGCTGCCACCACCGGCATTGCGCCTGCACGATATCTCGCCGCCCATCACGTCGACCAGCCGCTTGCAGATGGCGAGCCCGAGGCCGGTGCCGCCGAAGAGCCGTCCGGTGGAAACGCTCTGCTGGGTGAACGGTTCGAACAGCCGTTCGTTTCCCTGCGCCGGCACGCCGATGCCGGTATCGACGACCTCGAGCCGGATCGCCTCCGCCCCCTGGATCTTGCCCTTGGAGGGCAGGGCCCGGATGGTGATCTCGCCCTCATGGGTGAACTTGACGGCATTGTTGCCGAGATTGAGCAGCACCTGGCGGATCTTGCCCGGATCGCCGCGCATCAGCACCGGCGTTTCCGGATCGATGCTGACGGTCAGCCTCAATCCCTTCTTCTCCGCCGCCGTTCCGAGCAGTTCGCCGATCTGGCCGACGACCTTCGTGAGGTCGAAATCGACCGTTTCCAGTTCCAGCACGCCGGCCTCGATCTTGGAATAGTCGAGGATGTCGTTGAGCACCGCCATCAGCACCTCGCCGGAGGCGGTCAGGCCGCTGAGGAAATAGCGCTGGCGCTCGGTGAGGTCGGTGTCGTTGAGGAGGTCCGCCATGCCGAGGACGCCGTTGATCGGCGTGCGGATCTCGTGGCTCATGGTGGCCAGGAACGCCGACTTCGCCCGGTTCGCGGCTTCTGCATCCTCGCGCGCCTGGCGATATTCGGTGACGTCGTTGAGGATCAGCACCGTGCCGAGGAATTTCTCCGAGATATCGAGCATGCGCTGGACGCGGACGGCGAAGTGGCGCGTGCCGCTGTTGGTCTCAAGCGGCATGTCGAAGCCGTCGGCGCTTGCCGCCCGCGCCATCAGCGCATCGATCTGGTGCATCAGCGCGGAGTGCCGCTCGCTGCCGTAGTAGATCGCGCCGGGGTCGTTGGCGCCGATGAACAGCGCATGGGCGGTGTAGTTCATGTTCTGCACCGCGCCGGTATCGTCGAGGAGGATCACCGGGTCGTTGAGGCTCTCGAAGATCGTCAGATACTTGTTCTTCTCGTTGGTGATCCGCCGGTTCTCTTCCTGGATTTCGGCGAGCTTGGCGCTCTCGGAGGTGTTGCACCACTCGGTGCAGTAGCCGAGCTCGATGAGGTCGAAGAAGCGCTCCACGAAGAGGCGGTAGTACTCCCGCTGGTCCGCCGGAAAATCCTGGGCGACGATCAGGTCGAGATAGCTCTGGCGGTAATATTTGGTGAGGCCGAGGAAGAGGTTCAGCGTGATGCCGCGGGCCCGGTGCTGCTGCGCCTGTTCGACGCCGAAGGCGGCGATCGGGTTGCGCGAAAAATCCATGTCGGCCGGCATCTCCGGCGGCGTGTCGAAGATTTCCAGCGCCGCCAGCAGCGGGTCCGAAAGGCCGCAGATCGAGGCCCGCCAGGCTTCCTTCAGCGTCGAGGTATAGGCGGTGTAGCCGTGCGCCTTGGCATAGGTGACGACGCGCTCGATCAGCCAGTCCTCGTTCTCGGCGATAAGCTGCCGCAGCTTTTCCATGGCACTCTCCTCGGAGAAGGCGGCTACTATATCAAGATCGAGTCGCAAGGAAATGCGGGCCAAACCCACCCCATGGCAATCAATCTTTTCACCATCGGCTATACGCAATCGACGGCCGAGCGGTTCTTTTCCCGACTGACGGGGGCGGGCGTTGCCACCCTCATCGACATCCGCGTCTCGAACCGCTCGCAGCTTGCCGGCTTTGCCAGGATGCCGGACCTTGCCTTCTTCCTGGAGAAGGTCTCTGGCATCGCCTACCGCTACGAGGAGCTTCTCGCCCCGCCCCTGGACCTGATGCGCGCCTACCGGGCCAAGGAGTTCTCCTATCCGGCCTACGCCGAGACCTATCGCGGCCTCCTCATCGAGCGCGGCGCGGCTGAGAAATTGGACCCCGCCGCCTTCGACCGCGGCTGCCTGCTTTGCAGCGAGGCCAAACCCGACACCTGCCACCGCAAGCTCGCCGCGGAATTTCTGACGGAGCGCTGGGGCGAAGAGGTCGCCATCGGGCATTTGTGAGAGGCAGCGGCCGGCGCGACTCCCCCCTTCGTGATTGGACGCTCCCGCTGGCCCCCGTTACCGTCCGTTACGGTAAACATTTTCTTTGCGATTCAGTGTCAAAACGGACCGCATGCCGAACCGATTTTTTCCCGTAATCCTCATCGCCCTTCTGCTCGCTGCCTGTGCCGGCGGCGACGTGACGAAGAACCTTGCCCCGGTGGAACAGCACCCGGTCGGGTTCGTCGAGGGCATCGACATCTCCAAATACCAGGGCGACATCGACTGGCGCACGGTCAGGAAGGCGGGCATCCGCTTCGCCTTCATCAAGGCGACGGAGGGCGGCGACGTCGTCGACGATCGCTTCGATGAGAACTGGCGCGCGGCCAAGGCGGCGGGCGTTGCCCGCGGCGCCTACCATTTCTACTATTTCTGCCGTACGGCCGAGGACCAGGTGAAATGGTTCATCCGCAACGTGCCGAAGGACCCGGACGCCCTGCCGCCGGTGCTCGACATGGAGTGGAACGCCCATTCGCCGAGCTGCAAGAAGCGGCCGCCGCGCGACAAGGTGCTGGCCGAGATGCGCGTGTTCCTGGAGGCGGCCGAGCGCTATTACGGCAAGAAGCCGATCATCTATTCCTCGGTCGATTTCCACCAGGATATCCTGGAGGGTGCGCTGAAGGAGTATCCGTTCTGGCTGCGCTCCGTCGCCGGCCATCCGAGCACCAAGTACCGCAGCCGCGCCTGGGTGTTCTGGCAGTACACCGGCACCGGCGAGGTCGACGGCATCGACGGCAAGGTCGACCGCAACGTCTTCAACGGCAACGCCGCCGCCTGGAAACGCTGGCTGGAGAAGCAGACCGACGATCCGACCCCGGCGCGGCCGCCGACCCGGCCCTGAGGCAAGTGCCGGCCGGCTCCGTTCGGGGCGCCGTCCTTGTGCAGCCTACCAGCCGAAGATGCGGCCGCTGCCAAGACCCGTGCTGCTGAGGCCCTTGACCGGACCTGCCGCGGCCTCGGTCGTCGTCACGGTGGTGAAGGTGGTGGTGGCCATTGCGAGCCCGACCATCAGCATCAGGGCGGTGAGGGTCTTCTTGAAGGTGGTCATGTCGATCTCCTGTTTTCGATCTCTGTCGATGATCAAAGGCTACCCGCGCGGCGGCCCGACCGCTGTGCTCTCGGTCACAGTTTTCGCGTTCGAGGGGAGATCGGGCAGGAGGGTCCATTCGCTCGGGACGGCGAGAAGAAAAATGAGCGCTATTGGAGGTGCATGAACTCCAATAGCGCTCCGGTGACCGGTGTCAGTCTCGTTGCCCGGCGCCCCGAAGCAGGCGGTTCGGTTTCTCCGGGGGCGCCGCGCTGATATCGGTCACCGAGTTGGCGGAAAGGCGGCGGGCTTCAGGAACCGCACTTTCCTGGTGGCAAAGTCAGGTCTCGTCAGAACGGGCATCGGCCGCCAACGACGGCCTCGTCCATCGGGCTCAGGCGACGGCCTTCAGCCGCTCGGAAAGCAGCTCGGGAAGCTGGCTCGGAACGTCCGCGACGGCGACGCCGGCGGCTTCCAGGGCGCGGCGCTTGGAGGCGTAGTCGCCCTGGCCGCCGGAGACGATGGCCCCGGCATGGCCCATCTTCTTGCCCGGCGGCGAGGCGCGCCCGGCAATGAAGGCTACCACGGGCTTCGACATGGTCCGGGCATACTCCGCCGCGTCCTCCTCCGCGCTGCCGCCGATCTCGCCGCACAGGACGACCGATTCGGTTTTCGGGTCGGCGTCGAGCATTTCCAGCGCCTCGCGCGAGGTGGTGCCGATCATCGGATCGCCGCCGACGCCATAGAACACCGACTGGCCCATGCCGTTCTGGGTGAGGTTGAGGCTGACGAGGGTGCCGAGGCTGCCGGAGCGCGAGATGACGCCGACGCTGCCGGGCCGGAACACATTGGTGTTGAAGGCCGGCATGATGCCGGCGAAGGTCTCGCCCGGCGTGACGAGGCCGGCCGTGTTCGGCCCGACGATGCGGGTGCCGCTGGCGCGCGCCGCCGCATGCATTTCCATCACGTCATGGGCCGGGATGTGCTCGGTCAGACAGACCAGCAGTTTCGCCCCTGCCTCGCAGGCATCGATGGCAGCGGCCTTTGCCGCCATCGGCGGGATGAACATCAGCGCGACGTCGAAGGCCCCGGCCTTGGCCGCGTCGCGCGCGCTGGCATGGACCGGCACGCCGAGGTGCTCGGTGCCCGCCTTCTTCGGATTGACGCCGCCGATGACGTTGGCGCCGTAGTCCTGCATTGCCCTGGTCCAGAAGGTGCCCTGCTTGCCGGTGATGCCCTGGACGAGGATCTTGTGTTCTTTCCGGAGGATCATGCCGCTTTCTCCTTGGCTGCGCTGACCGCGGCCCTGACCGCGTCGTCCATCAGATCGAACGGCTCGATGCCGAGTTCCTTCTTGACGAGCGCGATCGCCTCGTCCTCGCCGGTGCCGTGGATCGTGAAGAACACCGGGATCGACGGATTGAGGTCCTTCCAGGCATTGACGACGCCCTCGGCCATCACGTCCGTGCGGGCAAAGGCGCCGCAGAAATTGACGAGCAGGCTGCGCAGGTTCGGATTGGCAAGAAGGATCGACAGCGCGTCCTTGGCCTTGGTGTAGGCCTCGCCGCCGACTTCCAGGAAATTAGCCGGCTCACCACCATAGTGGGTGACGGCATCCATGGTCGTCATGGTGAGGCCCGCGCCGTTGGCGAGCACGCCGACCGAACCGCCGAGCTCGATATAGCGCAGGCCTGCCTTCTGGGCCGCTTCCTCAAGCTCGGTCTGCGGCTCGGCAGCGGCGAATTCCGCCAGCCCCTGGTGCCGCCCGGCGGAGGAGTCGTCGAGCACGAACTTGCAGTCGAGCGCCACGACATTGCCGTCCTCGGTGACGACCAGCGGATTGATCTCCAGGAGATCGGCGTCGTACTTCCGATAGGCCCTGTAGAGCGCAACGAGGCTATCCGCGATCTTGTCCGCCGCGCCGGAAAGGTCGAGGCCGTCGAGCAGCGAGAGCGCGTCGTCGCGCGAAAGGCCCTTGGTGATGTCGACCGGGAGCCGGCGCATCGCGGTCGGGTCCTTTTCGGTCGCCTCTTCGACGTCCATGCCGCCCATGGTGGAGAACAGCACCATCGGCCCGCGCGTCTTCGGATCGTTGAGGACGGCGGCATAGAGTTCGCGCGCGATCGGCACCTGGCCCTCGATCAGCAGCTTTTCGACGGTGAACCCGCCGATCTCCATGCCGAGGATCGCTTTCGCGTGTGCCTTGGCTTCGTCCGCCGTGGCTGCGAGCTTGATGCCGCCGGCCTTGCCGCGCTTTCCGGTCGGCACCTGGGCCTTGACGACGCACGGCCCGATCGCTTGGGCAGCCGCGTAGGCGGCCTCCGAGTCGGCGACAAGGCGAGCGGGAGGGATCGCCAACCCGCTCTTCGCCAGGAGCGGTTTGGCGGCGTACTCTTCGAAGTTCATTGTCTTGCCTTCCTGTCTTTCCGGATCAGGCCCCGTATTTTTCCCAGTAAGGACCGAACAGGTCCTCCTCGGACGGTTTGTCCTCCGGGATCGTCGTCACCAGGTGGGTGATGTTGATGAAATGCCGGTAGTTGAGGTTTTCCGAGATCGTGTTGCCGGCCCAGGTGCCGCCGCCCATCGAGAGCGTGAACGGCAGCGAGTTGTTGAAGCCGCCGCCATTGCCGAAGGTGTGCGCCTGGTTGACCAGAACCCGGACGACGTCGGTGTCGGCCGCGATCTCGCGGGCGTGGTCGAGGTCCCTGGTGTGGATGCCGACGGAATGGCCCTTGCCGGTGACTTCGAGGATGTCCTTGGCGATCCGCTTGGCGTCGGCAAAATCCTTTGCCCGGTAGACGGTCAGCACCAGCGACAGCTTCTCGTCGGCAAAGGAGTGCTTGCCGCCGATAGACGCCTCTTCGACCATGAAGAATTTTTTCGACTTGGCCGCCTCCGGCAGGCCCATCGCCTCGGCGGTGATGTCGGCGTCCTTGGCGATGATGTGCCGGTTGAGCTTGCCATTGATCCAGAGATTGTTCTGCACGCTCTCCTTCTCCGAGGCGCTGCAGCGCCAGCCGCCGGCCCGCTCCAGCGCGGCCATCGCCTCCTCATAGACGCCGTCGAGGATGATGACGGCGTTCTCCGAGGAGCAGGAGGTGGAGTTGTCGAAAATCTTGGAGGCACAGATCTTTTCCGCCGCGTCGTCGAAATCGGCGGTGGTATCGATGATGACCGGCACGTTGCCGGCGCCGACGCCGATGGCGACGGTGCCCGACTGCATCGCCCGCTTGACGTTGTTCTGGGAGCCGGTGACGACGACGAGGTCGACCTGGTTCATCAGCTCCTGGGTCATCTCCTTGGAGATCGGCGGCGGCAGCAGTTGCACGAGGTCTTCCGGGTGGCCGGCCTTGGCCAGCTCGGCGCGCATCAAATCGACCGTCTTGCCCGTCGTCGTGGCGCCGGCCGGCGACGGCGCGATGATGACGGCGTTGCCGCCTTTGAGGGCCATCATCGCCTTGTTGACCGGGGTCGCGGCCGGATTGGTCGAGGGGCAGACCGCGCCGACGACGCCGACCGGCTTGCCGTATTTGACGAGACCCTTTTCCGGCTCCTCGGAGATCACGCCGACGGTCTTGGCCCTGAGCAGGTCTCGCAGGGTCCCGAACGTCTTGCGCTGGTTCTTGATGATCTTGGAGGGAACGTTGCCGAGCCCGGTGTCGGCGACGGCGAGTTCGGCCAGCATGCGCGCATGGTCCGGCTTGTAGATCGACCAGGCGAGCGCGGTGACCGCCTCGTCGACCCGGCCCTGGTCGTGATTCTCGTAAGCCTCCATCGCCGCACGGCCGCGGGCGACGAGCTCCGCCACAATCTCCGACGCGGAAGGGGCCTCTTCAGTGGTGTTTCTGGCCGGTTGGGACATCGTTTTTTCTCTTCTTTTGCGAAATCGGTCAGGGGTGGTCTCGAAGGCCCTAGTCCATCAGGGCCTTCTGGAAGTCCGTGTCGCGGATCTCGTTGATGATGCTGGTGGCGATGACGATCACCGCGAGGATCAAGAGCCCGGCCGCGATCGGCCTCTGGAAGAAGCCGAGGAAGTCGTAGTCCATGAGTTGCATGGACTTGGAAAAGGCGGATTCGCCGAGCTTGCCGAGGATCAGGCCAAGGACGATGCCGGCGGCCGAATAGCCGGTCTTCCTGAGCAGGTACCCGGCGATGCCGGCCAGGAACATCACCCACACGTCGATGACGAGGTTGCGGAGCGCGTAGGCGCCGATGGTGGCGAGCAGGAGGATGCCCGGCGCCAGCCAGCGGAACGGCACGCGCAGGATGTGGACGACGGTCTTGGTCTGCAGCCAGCCGAGGAAGACGATGCACAGGTTCGCCCAGAACATCGCGGCGAAGGTGACCCAGACGAGGTCCGAGGAGTTGATGAAGATGAGCGGGCCGGGCTCCATGCCGTGGATCTGGAAGATGCCCATGATCATGGCGGTGAGCGCGCCGCCCGGCAGGCCGAGGGCAAGGAGCGGGATCATCGCAGCGCCGGTCGCGGCATTGTTGGCGGTCTCCGAAGCAACCACGCCCTCAAGCTCGCCCTTGCCGAAATTCCTGCGGTTCTTGGAGGCCCGGTGTGCCTGGCTGTAGCCCAGGAAGGCGGCGAGCGTCGCCCCGATGCCCGGCAGGATGCCGGCAAAGAAGCCGATGAAGATGGAGCGGACCATGGTGACGCGCACGCTCCAGAATTCCGCAAGGGTGGGGAATTCCAGACCCGCCTTCGGCCGCTCGCGCGTGCCCTCGGCGATGCTCATCGCCTGGGTGATGACTTCCGAAACGGCGAAGAAGCCGAGGATCATCGGGATGAAGTGGATGCCGGCCGAGAGGTAGTAGGAGTGATACTCCAGCCCGAAGACGGAGCCCTCGTTGAAGCGCGGCACGCCGCCGACCGGGTCGGTGCCTATGGTCGCGATGATCAGGCCGACGAACACCGACAGCCAGCCCTTCCACAGCGTCTTGGCGCCGATCGAGGCCGAGACGGCAAGGCCGAAGAAGATGAGCGCGAAAATCTCCTGCGGCCCGAAGGCGCGCACCGCCCAGCCGGCAATCGCGCCGGTCGCCGTCATCATCAGGATGGCCGAGGCGACGCCGCCGAGGGCGGAGCAGGAAACGGCCGCGCCGATCGCCTTGCCCGACTGGCCCTTCAGGGTCATCGGATAGCCGTCGAAACAGGTCGGCGCGTTTTCCGGCGCGCCGGGGATGTTGAACAGGATTGCCGTAATCGCCCCGCCGAAGACGCCGGCGCAGTAGATGACGGAGAACAGCATCACCGCGTGGGATGCGTCCATGTTGATGGTGAAGGGGAGCAGCACGGCGCCGAGCGTCAGCATGTTGACGCCCGGAATGGCGCCGAACAGCATGCCGCCGACGAGGCCGAGGGCGAAGATCAGGATCGCCTGGGGATCCCCGAACAGCATCACGGTGCCGCCGATGAAATGTTCCATATCCGCGGCTCCTTACATTCCGGCGCGAACGATCGAGATGATCGCGTTGTTGATGTCGTAGAACGCCTCGATGCGGCCGGTCGGCAGCGCCACGTAGAAGAAGCGGGTGAAGACGAGGAGCGCGAGGCCGTAGACGATGGCGGTCACGGTGGCGATGGTGATCACCGAGCGCACCTCAAAGAGCAGCAGAAGCACGACGACGAAGATCGGCGTCGCCACGTAAAAGCCCATGCGCGGCATCAGGTAGAGATAGATCAGCGGCACCACGAAGATGCCGAGGCGCTGCAGCTTGGAGCCGAGCGTCGCCGTCTTGCCGTTCGTCCGGGGCTCCGTATCGTCGCCGTCTATGGAGGCGAGGTCCTTGCCGCGCCAGATCGAGGCCATCTGGTAGACGAACTGGCCGGTGGCGCCGACGATCATGGCGATGGTGAGCGCCCGCGGCCAGCCGGTGGCGCCGAAGGCGTATTCCGGGATCGTCTTGTCGAAAAAGCCGGTCTGGGCATAGACCAGGGCGGCGAAGCCGACCCAGAAGATCCATTCCAGGATCGGCCGGATATAGGTGACCGGCGTGTCGATGCGTCCGCGAATGCCGGCAACGTCTTCTTGTGAACTGGAGACCATGGCGATCGTCCACTCCCGACAGAGATGCTGTTCTTGTTGTTCTTAAGAGGTTGCGAGAGGCACGTGCCCTTTAGCGGTGAGCACGGGGCAACGTGCCTCTCGCGATCGGCGATCGACCGGGCCTATTTGCCGATGCCGAGCTTCTTGTACATCTCGCGGTAGCTGGCGACCGCGTTGTTGATCAGCTCGATCGAGCCTTCCGTGTCGCGGAAGCTGTCGATGAGATGCATGTACTTCTTCTTGTTGAAGGCCTGGTAGTCCGCGGTCTCAAAGCCGGCCTTGCAGGCGGCGGCGAGGAAGTCGGTGCGGTCCTTGGGAACGCCCGCCTTGACCCAGAAGCCGCGGAAGCGGGTCAGCGCTTCGAAGTCGGCGCCCACTTCCTTGTGCGTCGGGGTGTCGGCGAAGGCCGACGGACGCTCGGAAAGGAAGGTCAGGATCGGCTTCATCTGGTCCGCGTCGAGGAAGTTGCGCACGTCGCCCGGCTGCTCGAACAGCACGTCCACATGGCCGCCGATCAGCGCGCCGTAGCGCTCGGCCGGCTTGTCGAAGGCGATCTGCTTGATCTTCAGGCCGAGCGCCTCCTGGAGCTGCTCCATGACGACCAGCTCCATGGAGCCGACCTTGCCGAGATTGGCCATGGTGACGTCGCCCGGATGCGCCTTGGCGTATTCGGAAAAGCTCTCCCAGTCCGTGAACCGGTCCTCGTCGGAGCGGATATAGATCTGGCTGAAGGTGATCTGCGTCATGCACAGCGGCACCCAGTCTTCGGCCGGGTTCTCGCGGATGTCGCCGGCCGCATAGGCCGAAATCGCGTTGTCGATATGCTCCAGCACCGTGTAGCCGTCTGGCGGCGCCAGCATGAAGTCGGGAATCGCGGCGGTGCCGCCGCCGCCCGGCTTGTTGACCACCTGGAAGGTGATGCCGGCGACCTCTTCCATCGCCTTGGCCATCGCCCGGGCAAGCTGGTCGGAGCCGCCGCCGGCGCCGAACGGCACGATCATGGTCAGCGGGCGGTTGCCGAAGCCGGCGGGCTTTTCAAGCTCCGCGGCACCGGCCGTGCCGGCGAGTGCGACAACGGCCGCGAAACCGGCGGCAGCGGCGGTATTCCTGAAGAATGATGTCATGAGTCCTCCCTTGATGCGCTTGAGCACGCATTTGTTTCCGGCTTTTGCCGTGTCGTTATGCGCGAAAACCCTATCACAAGATTTCTTTCACAAAAGCCATTTTTTTTGGTATTATATTCAGGAAAGTTGATGATGATGGATGCGCCATGTCCATACGCCAGTTCCGGGCGCTGGAGGCGATCAGCGAATACGGCTCCTTTGCCGCCGCCGCCAAGGCGCTCAACCTGACCCAGTCGGCGATCTCCATGCAGATCGCCTCGCTGGAGGAGTCCCTCGGCGTTCCCCTGTTCGACCGCCAGCACCGCCCGCCGCGCCTGACCCGGGCCGGCACCGTCGTGCTGCGCCACGCCCGGGTCATCCTCTCCCAGTACAACGACATCTTCGATGCGCTGTCGGAGGCGCGGCCCTATCACGGCAGTTTCCGCCTCGGCGTCATCCCGACGATCCTGACGAACCTGTTGCCGCTTTCCCTGATGCGCCTGCGTGAAGAGGAGCCGGGGCTGACGGTCAACGTCTCCTCCGGCCTTTCCGGAGAACTGATGCACCAGGTGGAGACCGGAGAGCTCGATGCCGCCCTGATGCACAAGCCGGGAACGCTCGGCACCGCGCTGTCCTGGCGCGACATCGCCCAGCAGCGGGTGGTCGTCGTCGCCCCGCCCGACTCCACCGGCGAGACGCCCCAGGAGGTCTTCGAGCGCCACCCCTATATCCGTTTCAACCGCTCGGCCTGGGTGGCGCCGCTGGTCGAGGCGCGGCTTTCCGACCTCGGGATTTCGCCCGACACAAGGGCCGAGATCCAGTCGATCGAGGCGATCCATCTCCTCGTCGGCCTCGGCTTCGGCGCCTCGATCCTGCCCGACGTCAGCACCGAGAGCTTTGCCCGCACCTCGCTGCGCATCATCCCGTTCGGCGAGCCGCCGGTCTACCGCACGGTCGGCATCCTGTCGCGCACCGACATGACCAAGAAGAACGCACGGCGCATCATCGGCGACGTCTTTGCCGCCACCGCCGGCCGTCCCAATACCCTGAAAAAGGACGGATGACAGGCGGCACCGCCTCCCCTCTAGACTGGGGGGTGCATACTGTCGCGTTCGAGGGGAGGGGTGTTCGTTCCCCTTGACCCGTTCGCAGGAAACCGGATAGCCCGGACGGACGGCCGGCCCCGATCGGGAATTCAAACCGGCTTCCCCAGCCACAAGGATGAGAGGTGAGACATGGCGGAGACGACGGACGCAATCGTGATCGGCGCCGGCATTATCGGTGCGGCGACGACGCTGGAACTGGCCCGCGCCGGCTTCCGGACCCTTTGCGTCGACAGCCTGCCGGCCGCCGGCTACGGCCCGACCAGCGGTTCCTGCGCCGTCATCCGCGTGCATTACTCGACCTTCGAGGGCACGGCCTTCGCCTATGAGGGCTACCACTACTGGCGCGACTGGGCCGACTATCTGGGCGTTGCCGACGAGCGCGGCCTTGCCGAGTTCCGCGACATCGGCTGCATGGTCATGTGCACCGACGAGAACGGCCACCTGAAGAAGCACACCGACATCTGCGACGAGATCGGCATTCCCTACCAGCGCTGGGACGCGGCCAAGATCGAGGAGCGCCTGCCGTTCTATGACCTGAGGAGCTATTTCCCGCCCAAGCGCCTCGACGATCCCGACTTCGGCCATTCCAACGGCTGCCGCCTCAAGGGCTCGGTGTTCTTTCCGACCGCCGGCTACGTCACCGACCCGCAACTCGCCACCCACAATCTGCAGCGCGCGGCCGAGGCCGCCGGTGCGACGTTCCGCTTCGGGCGCACGGTGACGGAGATCCTCACCGGCGCCGGCCGGGTTTCCGGCGTCCGGCTCGACGACGGCACGATGACCTCCGCGCCCATCGTCGTCAACGTCGCCGGTCCCGCCTCGGCAAAGGTCAACGCCATGGCCGGGGCCCTCGACGACATGACGATCTCGACCAGGGCCCTGAAGCAGGAGGTGGTGCACGTGCCGGCGCCCGACGGCGTCGATTTCTTCAACGCCGCGTTCCCGATTTCCGACAACGACATCGGCTGCTACTGCCGGCCGGAAAAGGGCAACTACATCCTCATCGGCAGCGAGGACCCGGCATGCGACCCGCGCGAATGGGTCGACCCGGACGGCTACGACACCAATTTCACCGACCAGTGGACCCACCAGGCCTACCGCTACGCCCAGCGCGTGCCGAGCCTCGGCATCCCGAGCCGCATGCAAGGCGTGGTCGACCTCTACGACGTCTCCGACGACTGGATCCCGATCTACGACAAGTCCGCCGTCGACGGCTTCTTCATGGCGATCGGCACCTCCGGCAACCAGTTCAAGAACGCGCCCATCGCCGGCAAGATGATGGCCGCCCTCGTTGCCTACTGCGCCGAGGGTCACGACCACGACACCAATCCGCTGCAGTTCGAACTGCCCTATCTGGGCCGCAGCATCGACGCCGGCTTCTATTCGCGGAAACGCCCGATCAACAAGGAAAGCAGCTTTTCCGTGCTTGGATGACTGCGGAATGCATGTCGGTGGGTCAGGGTTCTGGCCGGAGTTTGCCCTCGTGCGGTCCGTGTCGGGTTGGAGGGCGCAAGCGCCGGCTCCTGAGAGCCCCCTGCACCGCTGCTCTGGATTGCTTCGCTTCGCTCGCAATGACGTTGAAAAAGTTAAGAAAATCGTCATTTCGAGGAGGCCGTCAGGCCGACGCGGCAATCCATGGGGCCTCTCGTTAGATGACCGAGCGCCTTTGGCATCCCGACATGCGGGCACCCTACCCGAACCGCGACAGATACCCCTCAGCAAGCTCGACGCTCGTCTGCGTGTACTCCGCCCCGAGCGTCCTAGCGAGGTCGGTGTCGGCGTGGGAGCCCATCCAGGCGAGGATGATCATCCGGCGCAGCATCAGGAAGGTCGGGATTTCGGCGATATCCTCGGCACCGAGCGGGCGCACCCGGCGGTAGCCGTCGAGCCAGGCCTCGATCAGGTCCGGCACCTGCGGCAGGTGCTCCATGAAGGAGAGGGCGGTAGCGACGTCGTAGAGGAACCAGCCGAAGCCGCTGTCGTCGAAGTCGAGCACATGGGTGTCGTCCTCGGTGACGAGGAGGTTGGCGAGCCGGATGTCGGCATGGACGAGGTTGTAGCGCTCGGGACCCTGGCCGAATGCGGCAAGGCGCCGTTCCACGGTCGCCGCCTGCCGCTCCAACAGGGTGACACCCGCCGCATCGACGGCAGGGGCGCCTCGCCAGTCGCCCCAGTTCGGATCGGACCCGAGCGAATGCTCGAAGTCCCAGGCGTGGCGCTCGAAAAACGCCGGCCGTTGCCACTGGTCGACGTGGCGGTGCATGCGCGCGGAGATCTCGCCGAGGCGCCGGAACGGGCCCTGAAGGTCGTCGGCCTCCGACGGCTCGCGGCCCTCCAGGAACTCGAACATGACCAGACGGCGGCCCCGCGGGACGGAGGGTGTCGCCCGGTCCTGGATCGCCGCGCCGTTGAGCCCGGCGATCGGCACCGGCGTGGAAACACCCGCCTCCTCTCGCAGCGCCGTCATCCAGCAAAGCTCGCTCTCGATGGCGGCGCGCGAATGGTAGCCCTCCCGGTGGACCCTCAGGACCGTCTTTTCCGCATCCCTCGGCTCGACCAGGAAGGTGGCGTTCTCCGACAGGTTGATGAGCGTCAGCCGCGCCTCGGGGTCCGTGCCCCAGAGCGGCAGGGCGGCGCGGGCGAGCGCTTCCAGCTCGCCGGTCGTCGCCTCGCCGGCGGGCGCCGGGACCTCGTCGGTTTCCGTCTCCTCAAAAGAATCGCTGTCGCCTGATCGCTGCATTCGGGATCGTCCGGGCCTTCGAAAAAGAGAATTTCGCGGCGCCCTAGCATGCGAGCGGGCAGCGGGCAATGCGACCGAGGCGGCGAACGGCCGTCAGGCGGCGTAGACGTTGATGTATTTGAGGCAGATGACTCTGAGGCACGAGGCGACGTTCTTGTCGTTGGCGAGGATGCACTGGTCGATGATGCGCTCGATGAGCTGCGGCACGGTCAGGCTGAGATCGTCGGCCATCAGCTCGATGACGTTCCAGAACGCCCGCTCCAGCCGCACCGTGGTGGAATGGCCGTGGATTCGGAACGAGCGCTTTTCCGGCACGAATTCGCCGATCTGGTCGGTCGTGCAGGCCTGAAACATGTGATCGAGGGGGTCTTTTTCTTCCAGGAAGATCGCCATTGCCGCCCTTTCTCGCGCCGCTGCCCCGAGCCCTTCGCAGGCCGCTTTTGTCGTTGCCGCCGGCAAATCGGCCCTGTCGGCATATGCTACTACCAACCGGCCCGGACCTCGCCCTATCATGTATAAATGCCGGCCCCGCGGGATCGCGCTGGAAGACCGATTAGAGCAGAATTGTTCCGGCAAGGACAAGGCGTGCTTGTGTCTTCGGCAAAGTTCCCGCGACAGAATCGAGAAGCCGGCCGCGGCAAATTGGGGGAAGAATGGATCTCTTCAAGAAAACGCTCGACCCGGTGATCGCGCTCGCCGCCATCGCCGTCCTCGACATCTTCCTGTTTCTCATCGTCGGCTCTTGGACCGTCGGCGGCGGCGAGACCATGATGACGGGGCTCGCGGCCGAAGCCGTCCTCGGAGACGACATCGAACGGCTGCCCTTCTGGAGCCTCGTCTTCCAGCCCGACTGGGGCTACTGGAAGATCTATATCAGCCTCGGCATGCTGTTCGGCGCCTTCGTCGCCGCCGTGCTCTCCAAGGAATTCTACCTGCGCATGCCGCGCCGCCTCGGCGAATGGGTGATGATCACCATCGGCGGCCTCCTCATGGGCATCGGCATAAGGCTCGCTTTCATCTGCAACGTCTCGACCTTTTTCGGCATCACGCCGGAGGTCAATTTCGGCGGCTACCTGGCGATCAGCGGCATCATCGCCGGCGCCTGGGTCGGCTCGCTGATCTACAAGCGCATCCTGGAGGGCTGAGCGATGAGCCCTGTCGGTGAATGCATCGTCGCCTTCGTCTTCGGCACCGTCGTCGGCGTCCTCGTTCAACGCTCGCGCTTCTGCAACACGGCGGCCCTGCGCGACGCCATGCTCTTCAACAGCTATCGCAACACCAAGGCCCTCTTGGTGGCGATGATCATCCTGACCATCGGCTTCACCACCTTCATCTCCATCGGCGAAGGCCACACCATGCATTTCGACGTCGGCCTCAACACGGTGGCCGGCCTCTTCCTGTTCGGCATCGGCATGGTGCTTGCCGGCGCCTGCACGGTCTCGACCTGGGTCAAGACCGGCGAGGGCAATATCGGCGCGCTCTGGGCGCTGATCTTCACCTTCGTCGGCATGTTCCTGTTCTCCCTCGTCTGGTCGTGGAATTTCTGGCCGCCGGCACCGGCCTCCATGACCGGCAAGATCAACGTGGAAGCCCTGCAACTCGGCTTTTCCAACGCCGCGACGCTGCAGGAAAAGCTCGGCATTCCGGCGATCGTCTTCGGCCTCGTCCAGGCGGCCGTGCTTCTCCTCATCTACCGGGCGATCCTGAAGAAGGAGGCCGCCCAGCAGGCCCGCCACAAGGCGGCCCAGGAGGAGCGGGCGCTGAAGAAGGCGATGACCGAAAAAGCATCGGGCAAGACCGGAGAGCCGGTCGCCGAGCCGGCGCAATAACGCACCCAAAGACACAAACAAGCGACACGAAGGAGGAACCAATGGGTCTGTTCGGATTTGGAGACAAGAAGGGGGCGGAGGCCGCGCCGAAGCCGATGGCGGCGGCAACGCTCAGCGACGGCACCAGCGTCCAGATCACTGAGGTCGTCGACTGCATCGGCGATTCCTGCCCGCGCCCGCAGCTCATGACCAAGAAGGCCATCGGCAAGATCGAGCCGGGCGAGGTCGTGGAGGTGTTGGTCGACAACCCGTCCTCGGTGGAGGCTCTGCCGCCCATGTGCGACGAGATCAACGCCACCCATCTTGAGACCGTCAAGGGCGAGCGCTCCTGGCACGTCTATATCCGCAAGGACTGAGCGGTGGATCTGCGAACGAAGGGGAGGGGACGATGAGCGGTCCGCTGCTGATGCGGCTCTATTCCATCGCCGTCGGCGTCATCGTTTTCGCCGGGCTGGCTTACGTCTACGCCGTGCCGCCCCAGTCGATGCGGGTGACCCGCGACGGCCGGCCCCATTTCCAGCCGCAGGTGCTGCACCCGGAGACGGGCAAGGGCGTGCCCCTCGGCGACCTGATCGACCACTTCAAGGGCGGATGATGCGATGACCCTCGATGCCCAGACCATTGCCCATTTCGTGCTCTTCGCGGTGGCGATGTACATCATGTACGTCGCCTTCGTGAAGGAGAGCTACTGACACAAGAAACGACCAAGGGGGAGAAAACCATGGATCGGGCAAGCCTGATCTTCTGTGTCGGCGCACTTGCCGCCGCGCTCGTCCTGTCCGTCGTCGGCTTCCAGTTCGCGGCGATGCCGCAGGACGCCGTCGCGGCCGCCAATACGCCGGTGACGGCCGAGGAAATGGGCGTCGTGGAGCTCGGCGACGGCTTCGGCGAACTCGCCGTTACCGACCTCATGGACTACTACCTGGAAAACCCGCCGGTGAGCGATGCCGGCGCCAGCGACACGGTGCCGGAGCGCCGTTTCGGCGGATGCTGAAGACCCCGGCCCTGCTGATCGGACTTGCCGCGGTGCTCCTTGCCGGCGCCGGAACGGACGCGCGGGCCGATTTCCGGTTCCTCGACGATGCCGCGGCGATCCCGGCGGGCGTGGTCGTCGTCGACAGCCGCGACGCGGACACCTGCGCCGGCGGCGCACCCGCGCGGGCCGAAACCGAGCCCCGCTGCGTGCCGATTGCCGCCGTCATCGGGCCGAATGGCCGGCTCGCGTCCTTCCGCGACGTTGCCTGGTTCCTCGGCACGGTCGGCCTCGACGGCTCGGAAACGGTGCTCGTCATCGGCGCCCGGGAGCGCGACCGCGACGCCGTCGCAGGCCTTCTCCACCTTGCGGGCCAGAAAGGCGTGCTGGTCTGGCAGCGGCCGATCAATGCCCTAGGTGAGGATTTCGCGACCGTCTCCGGCCGCATCTCCGAGCCGGCCCGCCGTGCCGTCTTCCGGGAACCGACGCGCGACGATCGCATTGTGCTTCGGGATGATCTGCAGCGGATGCTGGCCGGGGGCGGTGTGCTGCTCCTCGACGGGCGTCCGGCAGAGGATTTCTGGGGTGAGAGGACGACGGGCGCGCGGGCGGGCCATCTGCCCGGCGCCCAGTCTCTGCCGGCGCGGGCGCTTCGCGGCGCAACGCCCGTCGTCGCGCCGGACGGCGTAGACCCCGTTCTTTATGGACGCGGGGCCGTCGACGGCCTTGCCTACTACACCGCCGTCGCCGCCGGGCGGGGCCGGGCTGCAAGGGTCTATCTGGAAGGCTTCGCCAACTGGGCCGCTTCCGGCCTGCCGCTCGATGCGGAAAGCCATCCGGACCTTACCGCGCCGGGGCCTGAACGCGTCCGCGCCAAACCGCGTCCCGCGCCGAGGCCCGACGGAAAACTTCTCGCCCTGTCCGCCTCGGTCGGTGCGCTCCTGGGGGCCGCCGTGGCCGTGGGAACCCTTGCCGTCATTCGCAGAAGGAAAGCCTGATGGACGTCCTCATCCACATGACCTGCCGCGATGCCGCACGCCTTGCCGCGCCACTCGGCCGGGCGCTGACCAGCCGCGGCGCCACCTGGGGCTGCTTTCTCACCAACGATGCGGTGTTCGCCGCCGACGATGCCGCCTTCGTCGAGGCCGTCAAGGGCGCCAGCCGGGCGGTCGTCTGCGAGCATAGCTGGGATCTCCATATGGCCGGCCGCGACAACCCGTTCGAGCGCGGCAGCCAGACCATCAACAGCGGCCTGATGGCGGACGCCGCCCGCGTCGTCAGCCTTTAACGGGAGCGATTGATGGCCGTCACCGAGAAGAAAATCCTGCTGCTCGCCCGCCGCGACCACACCGAGGCGATGCGTGTCGCCGCGGGCCTTACCATCTTCGGACACCACGTCCGGCTGGTCTTCATGAACGAGCCCGTCGCCCAGACGGAGGCCAATGCCGAGCAGGCCGAACTCCTGGATCTCGCCGACATCGAGCCGGAGACGACCGTGCCGGAAATGGCCGACGAGCTCACCCATCTCGATGCCATGGCGCTCGGCGAGGCGATCGCCGATGCCGACATCGTCATCAACGTCTGACGGGAGACCGACATGCGCATTGCCGCCCTGAAGACGGGGCTTTTCCCCGATACCGACACCGTCGAGACGGCGCTCGCCGTCCTCGGCGGCGATCATCAGCTTGCCGCCGTCGACCTTGCCGAGGTCGAGGGCGACGGGGCCTGGGAGGAAGTCGCCGACCTGATTTTGTCGGCGGACCGGGTCGTCACCATCTGACCCGAACAAGAACAAAGGAAGGGAAGCAACCACCATGACAAAGCATTCCAGAATTTTTGGCCTGGCCGGCGCGGCGGCGATCGCCGTCACCGTCCTTGCCGCACCGGCGAGCGCCGCCGATCCGCTGGTCGACGTCGACTGGGTCAAGGCCCATGCCACAGACGACGGCGTCGTCCTCGTCGATTTCCGCGAAAAGACCGATTTCCTGCGCGGCCACATTCCGGGCTCGGTCAATTCCAGCTACGCCAAGGACGGCTGGCGCGTGAAGAAGGGCAACGTGCCGGGCATGATGCCGGAGGACACCGCCAAGCTCGCCGAGCACATCGGCAGCCTCGGCATCGGCAACGACACCCATGTGATCCTCGTGCCGCCGGGCGCCAGCAGCTCCGACATGGGCACCGGCACCCGCGTCTACTGGACCTTCAAGGTGCTCGGCCATGACGAGGTCTCGATCCTGGACGGCGGTTTTGCCGCCTATGTGGCGGAGGAAAAGGACGGCAAGCCGGCCAATCCGCTGGAGAAGGGCGCCGCCAAGCCGGAAGCCAAGGAGTTCTCCGTCAACCTGCAGAGGGACATGATGGTCGGCATCGCCGACGTGAAGGCGGCCTCCGAAAAGGGCGTCACCCTCGTCGATGCGCGCCCCGCCGACCAGTATCTCGGCGTCAACCGCCATGGCGCGTCGAAGGCCGGCGGCACCATCCCCGGCGCCAAGAACCTGCCGCAGACCTGGACCACCGAGAACAGCGGCGGCAAGTTCCGCTCGCCGGAGGCCCTGAAGAAACTCTATGCGGCGGCCGGCGTCGACCCGGACGCGCCCCAGATCGCCTTCTGCAACACCGGCCATTGGGCCTCGATCGACTGGTTCGTCTCCAGCGAGATCCTCGGCAACAAGGACGCCAAGATGTATGACGGCTCCATGACCGAATGGACCCAGGCCGGCGAGAAGACGGAATCGAAGGTCTCCGTCAACTGAGGACGGGATGCGTACAGGCGGGATTGGACGAAGTTCTGCCGTCATTGCGAGCGAGCGAAGCGAGCGCGGCAATCCAGAATGGCTTGCTCGGAGCCCGTGGCCCTGGATCGCCGCGTCGCCTGCGGCTCCTCGCGATGACAATGGGTCGAGCCAGTGGCAATGCCTGTTGGGAATGGGTTTGTGAAAACGCGTTTCGCCGGAACGTGTCTGGCCGCGGCGGTTTTGATCGCCGCGGCTCTTCTTTGGCCGGGCATTGCCACGGCCGAGGGCCCTCTCGGCGAGGACATGCGCCGCGTTGCCGCCGAACTCATCGTCATGCGCGACGACGCCGAACGGATCATCTCGGGCGAAGACCTGACGGAACGCCAGCGGGAGGCCCTTGCCGCCCGCGTGCGCGGCGCCGCCAGCTACCTGCCGCTTCTCTTGAGAAAAGCCGACGGCAACCGGCGCTCCGACGAGATTGCGGCGTTGCGTGCGGCCTTGGCAGAGCCGGACTGGTCGACGGCTATCGGCATTCTCGCACGCCTCTCCGAGACCTATCCGTTCGATGCCACCGGACTGCGTCCGCCCGCCGATGCCGAGGAAGCCGCAAAGTTCGGCCAGACGCTCCACGAGGCCTATTGCATCTCCTGCCACGAGGGCGGCGAGAATCCGGACTGGCTGCCGATCCCGAACCTTTTCGAAATGGCCAAGACCATGCCGGAGGAGCGGCTGCTGCCGCGCTTTTACAACGGCATCCGCGGCGATGCCTCGACCGCGCTCGCCCAGCCCATGTCCGCAGGCGACATCGCCGCCCTCATTGCCTACTATCGCCGGGCACCAACGCCCGAGTGAGGCGAAAAGCGGTGCCATCGCTGCGGAACCGTGCTCACGCTCGCGGCATTTCCCTCGCAAGGGCCGCTCGTTCAGGGTGGCCGCGACAATCATTTGAGAAAAAGGGGTGAGACATGGCGGTGACATTCAGGACGCTCGCGTCCGAACCGGCGGAGCTGGGCGAGAGCCCGGTCTGGGTGGAAGCGGAAAACTGCGTCTGGTGGGTCGACATCGACGGCAAGCGGCTCCTGCGGACCGATGCCGACAGCGGCAAAACGGCGGTCTGGGCAACGCCGGAAACGCCGGGCTTTGTCGCCCCGACCATGAAGGGCGGCATCGTCGTCGGCATGGAGACCGGGCTCTTCAGCTTTGCCGAGGAGGACGGCGGCTTCACGCGCCTTCTCGCGCTTGATGCGCCGGGCATGCGCTTCAACGATGCGACGACGGACGATCGCGGCCGCATCTGGGCGGGCACCATGACCATGGGCGAGCGCCGTCCCGAGGGCGTCCTCTACCGGATCGATCCGGACCTGACGATGACCCCCGTCATCACCGGCCTGATGACGGCGAACGGCCTTGCCGTCGATGCCGCGCGCGGCCGCCTCTACCTGTCCGACTCCAATTCAGATGTCCAGACCGTCTGGACCGCGGACCTCGACATGGCAAGCGGCGCCCTCGGCGAGCGTGAGGTCTTCCTCGACATGTTCGGCGTCACCGGCCGGCCGGACGGCGCGGCCCTCGATGCCGAAGGCAATTACTGGCTTGCCGGCATCACGGGCGGCGTCGTCTACCACTTCGCGCCCGACGGCACGGTGATTTCCGAGTTTCCGGTGCCGGCCCTCGACCCGACCAAGCCGTGCTTCGGCGGCCCCGCCCTCGACCGCCTGTTCGTGTCGACCAGAAAAAGCGAGACCGGCGCTGGCGGCCTCATCGTGGCCGACACCATCGGCGTGCGCGGTCGGCCCGTGCCCCACTTCGGCGCGGCGTGACTGGCCGTTCTTAGAACGCGATGCGGTCGGCGATCGCGGCGATGCCGGCCTTGCCGCAGCCCTCGTCGGCTTCGCCGCTGGGGGCGCCTGAAACCCCGACGGCGCCGAGGAGGCTGCCGTCGCCGTCGCGGATCATCACCCCGCCGCCGAGGGGCAGCGCCATGGTGACGTTGCGCACGGCCCAGGAGGTGCCGGACTCCGTCGTCTTGGCGAGTTCCAGCGTGTCGGTGCGGAAGCTGACGGCGGTCCAGGCCTTGCGGAACGAGGTGTCCGGCGTGTGCGGCCCGGCGAAGCGGTCGCGCAGGGAGACCTGCTGGGTGCCGCCGCGGTCGACGACGCTGACCGCGACCTGGTAGCCGGCCTCCCGGCAATGGGCGAGCGCCGCTTGGGCAAGGTCGAGCGCGGTCTCCAGCGTCAGCGACTTGTGGCTGACGGTCGCCTCGTCCCCGGCGCCGTCCTGGGCGGCGGCCGGCATCGAGACGCCGCTAGCGACGAGCGCCGCCGCGGCCATTGCGGTCAATCTGTTCATGGCATTTCCCCCTGTTGCATCGGGCCGGTCGGAGCCGGCCCTTGTTATCGGCAAGCGCATGCGCCGCCAGGCAGCCAGCCTAGACCGCCGAGCTTATCACATGCAAGAAAGAGAATGCGTTTTAGGGGATTGCAGTGACAGGGCCGGCAATCCGGGCGGATCGCCGGCGTCCTATTTCAGGCGCGTAAGACGCGTCTATTCCCGTTCGCGCTCGACGACCCGGGCGCCGGGATACTGGTCGATCCAGCGCTCCATCGCGTCGGTCAGCGCATCGACGTCGCGTTGGAACTCGGTATGCAGCGGCGACCACTCGTCCGAATGGTGCTCGATGGCGTGGTCCATGCGCTCCATCAGTTCGCGGTGCTGGGCCTCAAGGGCCGCCAGCTCGCCGCTCGCCGACACCTTGTCGACGGCCGCACCGCTCTCGATCTTCTGGCGGGCGGCCTGCATATCGCGCTCCACGCCCTCCATATGCCTCTTCAGGTTTTCCAGATAGCTGACGCGCGTCATGGGGTGCTTCCCTTCGTCTTGAACGTTTTCCCGCGGGGCGGTTCGGCCGGTTTCGAAAAAGGGGCATCCCTTCTTCCGGCTCCTTTGCAGCAACGGGACCAACCGTTTCCGGTTCCCGGTGCCGGCCCGCAATGCTGCGTCCGCCCTCCCCATTAGATAGGGGGAATTTGGCGTAAATCTCATGCCGCCTTTGGTCGCAATCCGTGGTTGGACGGACCTTCGCCGACAGCGCGGCGCGCGTCAATGCACGATCAGATGACCGATCAAGCCGACCAGGTAGCCGCCGATGGCGCCGAGCGAGGGCGCCCAGCGCCGCTCCAGATGGGCCTGGACGGCGATGTCCTGGAAGATCAGGTAGAGGATGCCGCCGCCGGCGAACAGCATGACGAAGCCGGTCAGCTCCGGCAGGCTGGTGAGGTAGACGTGGCCGAGGACGGCGGCGATGGGCCCGACCAGCGCCACCGCGGCAAACGCCCCGAGGATGGTCTTCGGCGACTTGCGGCCGCCGGCGACGAGTTCGCGATAGGCGTTGAAGCCTTCCGGCAGGTTCTGCAGGCCGATCAGCGCGGCCAGCAGCGGCCCGGTGGGGTCGCCCGTGGCGAACAGCGCGCCGAGGGCGAGCGCCTCCGGCAGGAAATCGGAGACCATGGCGACGAACTGCGCCTTGGAGCCGCCATTGCCGGAGATCATCCGGTCGAGCCAGAAGAAGGCGAGCCCGCCGGCCGCGAACGCCGCCACCGAGGCCGTCGCCGGCAGCTTGTCGATGCCCTCCGGCACCAGCACGAAGGAAATCGCGGCAAGCAGCACGCCGCCGCCGAAGGCGATGACGGAATGGCGGAACTCCTCCTCCAGCCAGTTCGGCCGGATGCGCTCGACGACGGCAAGCCAGGCGCCGAGCGGGATCATGGCGCCGGCAAGGGTGGTGCAGAGAATCGCAAGATGAAGCTGGGTCATGGCGACAAGGATAGCCCAAGCGGGAGCCGGATTGGACCGGTGCCGGCCCGGCCGATTGGTGCCGCCGCGGGCCGTCGTCTTGCCCCGACCCATATCGCGTTCAAACCGGTGCCGACCCGTGCACTTTTTCGCTGTGTGCAGCAAGGCCCCGCTACACGTATGCAATACCTTGCGGGAAATAGATAATTAGAAATCAATGCCTTGAATGATTTCCGGGCCGTTCGGATTTATTTTCATTCCAATGTCATGAAACTTTTGAATCCGCCATTTAGGAGACATCCATAGAGCGTTCACCCGCAGCGGGCGGCCGGAAGCCTCCGGGCGATGCCAGACGGCATCGGCCCGGCACGGGCGACCATGCGCGGTCGGGGCGTGCCTTCGGTCACATGACAGAACAAGACCTTCAACAGGAGCTGAGGATGTCTTCCACCACCGACAACAAGCCGACCTTCGACGAGTTCGACGAGATCAACAATCCGCGGCCCGACGAGTGCGATTTCGACCGCATCGTCGACACCGCGATCTCCCGCCGCGGCCTGATGACCGGCGTCATGGCGTTCGGCAGCTTCGCCGCGCTCGGCTCGCTGGTGCCGGCCGGCGCCCGCGCCGCCTCCGACCGCTTCGCGTTCACCCAGATCCCGACCAGCACGGAAGACGCGATCATGGTGCCGGAAGGCTACAAGGCCGAGGTTCTGGTGCGCTGGGGCGATCCGCTGTGGTCCGACGTTGCCGACTTCGACCACGCCACCCGCGGCAGCGCCGAGACCCAGGCCCGCGCCTTCGGCGACAACACCGACGGCATGCAGACCTATTCGATCGACGGCCGCACCATCCTCGTCGTCAACAACGAGTACACCAACACCGACATCATCTGGGGCAACCGCGAGGGCGGCAAGGCCGAGACTGACGACGACATCGCCAAGGGCATGATGGCGCACGGCATCTCGATCGTCGAGATCGCGCCCGAGGGCGGCAAGTGGGGCATCGTCAAGGACAGCCCGTACAACCGCCGCATCACCCCGAAGACCGAGATGACGTTCACCGGTCCGGCCGCCGGCCACGACCTGTTGAAGACCGACGCCGACCCGTCCGGCACCACCTCCCTCGGCACCTGGAACAATTGCGGCTCGGGCCCGACCCCGTGGGGCACGTATCTCACCTGCGAGGAGAACTTCAACGGCTACTTCTCGGCCTCCGCGGAAGGCTGGGAGCCGACCCCGGAACTGGATCGCTACGGCATCTCTGCCGCCGACTGGGGTTATGGCTGGGCGAAGATCGACGAGCGCTACGACGTCTCCAAGCATCCGAACGAGCCGAACCGCGCCGGCTATGTCGTCGAGATCGATCCGCGCGATCCGAATTCCACGCCGAAGAAGCGCACCGCGCTCGGTCGCTTCAAGCACGAGAACGCCGAATGCGTCGTTGCCAATGACGGCCGCATCGTCGTCTATCTCGGCGACGACGAGCGCGGCGAGTTCGCCTACCGCTACGTCTCCAACGGCGTCTTTGCGCCGGGCGCTGATACCGACAGCCTGCTCGACGACGGCACGCTCTACGTCGCCGTCTTCAGCGACGACGGCACCGGCAAGTGGGTGGCATTGACGCCGGAGACCACCGGCATGGCGAGCCAGGCGGAGGTCTGCATCCATACCCGCCAGGCCGCGTCGGCCGTGGGCGCCACCACCATGGACCGTCCGGAGTGGATTTCGGCCAACCCGAACGCCCCGGAAGTTTATATGGCGCTCACCAACAACAAGAACCGCGGCAAGAAGCCGAATGCCGGCGGCGACGAGACCCCCGTCGGCGGCCCGAACCCGCGCGAGGCCAACAATTACGGCCAGATCGTGCGCTGGCGCCCGGACAATGGCGACCACACCGCCGAGGGCTTTTCCTGGGACCTGTTCGTGCTGGCCGGCAACCCGACCGTCCATTCCGACGCCTATGGCGGCTCGGACAACGTCACCAAGGACAACATGTTCAACTCGCCGGACGGCCTGCAGTTCGATTCGAACGGCGTCCTCTGGATCCAGACCGACGGCAACTACTCCAACGCCAAGGATTTCGAGGGTCAGGGCAACAACCAGATGCTGGCCGGCGATCCGGTCACCGGCGAGATCCGCCGCTTCCTGGTCGGCCCGAAGGAGTGCGAGGTCACCGGCCTCACCTGGACGCCGGACCGCCGCACCATGCTGGTCGGCATCCAGCACCCGGGCGAGCGCGGCGACAGCCACTGGCCGGAAGGCGGCGACAGCGTTCCGCGCTCGGCCATCATTGCCGTCACCCGCGAGGACGGCGGTCTGATCGGCTGATTTTGCTCAAAGGATTGCCGGCGGCGGGCTCTGCCCTGCCGCCGGTCCATTGTCCGGCCGGTCCGCCCCGGTCGGCTGTATCGAGGGGTGCGTCATGCTTCAGGGACTGACACGCCGGCGCGTGGTTGCCGGCCTTGCCGCCTTGTTCGCCGTCGTTACGGGCAACCGGCGAGCGCTCGCAAGCGCGCCGACGAAGACCGTCCGCCTGCAGAAATGGCGCTGCACCAACCAGGACTGCGATCCCTACATCTACGATCCGTCCCTCGGCGACATCAACATCATCGACGAGGCCAACCCGATCCCGCCCGGCGTTGCCTTCGAGGACCTGCCCGACGACTGGATCTGCCACATCTGCGGCGACCCCAAGAGCCACTTCATCGCCCTCAACGAATGGGTCGAGGTCGACGTGCCGGCCTGAGGGCAGGGCTTGCGCACAAAGTGCCCGAGGGAAAGGTTGCCGTCATTGCGAACGAGCGAAGCGAGTGCGGCAATCCAGGGGCCGCATGCCCTGAGCAAGCGGCTCTGGATCGCCGCGTCGGCGACCCAGGCTCGCGTCACGCGCCGCTGCCCGTCCTTCGGACCCTCGCGATGACGTTTCCTTTTCGTCGTCGCCGAAAAAGGAACGCGCCCGCCTGCCCAAAAAACTGCCGTCACCCCGGCCCCCGAGCCGGGGCCTAATGCCCCTGTCCATACGGTACGCCGCCGATTGGTGGAACGGGGCTTTGGCTCGGTGGGAGGCCGCGCCGAGGCTTGAAGCTGCATACCGCGCGGAAAGGGCAATGGGCCCCGGGTCTCCGCTTCGCTCCGCCCGGGGTGACGGGAGAGGGTGGGGCGACGCATGAAACCCTGGAAGTGCGCGCCGGCGCCTTTGCGCCGTCAAGCCTCGCGCGGCGTTTGAGCGCCAGGAGCTAAGCCGCCGCGACGCCGTCCAGGAAGCGGTCGACGGCGGCCTTCAGCCGTTCGGCCTGCTGGTCGACCTCGCTGGAGGCGGCCAGCACCTGGTTGGCGGATTCGTTGGTCTTGGTGGTCGCCGAGGAGACCTCGTCGAGGCTCTGCGACACCGTGCGGGTCCCGTCCGCCGCCTGCTGGGCGTTGCGCGAGATCTCGCTCGTCGCCGAGCCCTGTTCCTCGACGGCCGAGGCGATCGAAGCGGTGTAGGTGTTGACGTCGACCATGGTCTCCGAAATCTGCGTGATCGCCTCCACGGCCTCGGTCGTCGAGGACTGGATGCCGGCGATCTGGTCGGAGATCTCCTTTGTCGCCTTGGCGGTCTGGGTGGCGAGCGCCTTGACCTCGGAGGCGACGACCGCGAAGCCGCGGCCCTGTTCGCCGGCATGGGCCGCCTCGATGGTGGCGTTGAGGGCGAGGAGGTTGGTCTGCTCGGCGATCTCGGAGATCAGGTTGACGACCTCGCCGATCTTCTGGGAGGCCTCCGACAGCGAACGGATTTTCTCTGAAGTCGCCGCCGCATTGTTGGTGGCGGTCTCCACGATGCCGGAGGTGGTCGAGACCTGGCGGGCGATTTCGGCGATCGAGGCGGTAAGCTCTTCGGCCGCCGCGGCGACGGTCTGCACATTCTGGGAGGCGTCCTGGGAAGACATCGTCGCCGAGGATGCCTGGCGCGACGTCGATTCCGCAACGCCGTTGAGGGTCTCGGCCGAGCGCTGCATCTGGTCGGCGTTGACCGCGACGGAGGCGAGCACTTCCTGCATTTCGACGCGGAAGTCGGCGATCAGCCTGTCGACCGCCTGCTGGCGCTGTTCGCCGGCAAGGTGGCTCTGGTGCTGTTCTGCCGACAGCCGGCGGTTCTCCACCGCATTCTCCCGGAACGTGCCGATCGCCCGCATGAGCTGGCCGACCTCGTCCTTGCGGCCGTCATTGCCCACCGCGACGTCGAGGTCGCCCTCGGCCACCCGGCGCGTCACCGCGGTGAGCGACGACAGCGGCCGTCCGATCAGCAGCCACAGGGCGCCCATCAGTGCGGCGGTAAAGACCAGAGCAAAGAGCGCGACGGCACCGATCAGCGTGCTGGCGTTGCCGGCGGTCTCCGTCGCGCCGACGGCGTTGCGGTTGGCCAGCCGGGCGATCATGGTCGAGACGATTTCTTCCTGTTCGTCGGCCTTTTCAAGGGCCGCATCGAGCTTCTGGCGCGAGGCGGTAAGGGCGGCGAGCGAGGCTTCGAAGGAACCCGTGACCGGGCCGACATCGACCTTGGTCATCGCCTTGATGGCGCCGCCGAGGCCTTTGAGGAGGCCGAGCGTGTTGTCGAGGGCTTCGCGGTGCGCCTCGGTCGGCTCGGCCCGGAAGGCCCAGACACCGCCGTTTGCGGTCTGCGCGGCATTGGCGAAGGTCTCGCCCACATGGGCCCGGGACATCGCCCCGCGGGCCTCCTGGTCGATCTTTTCCATGTCGGCGCGGGTCTGGTCGACAAAGGCGAAATAGGCGAGCCGCAGCTTTTCCGTATCGCCGGCGATGACGCCGAGTGCTGCGCGCGCCGCCTTGCGGGCCTCGAGCCGGACGGAAAACCCGCTCGCCCCTTCAAGCGCTTCCAACAGCCTGCCAAGGGTCGCCTCGGCCTTGGTCACGCTGGCATTCAGGTCTGCCGCGGCCGCATCGGCCTCCGGCGACACCGACGCCCCGTAAAGGGTCGCGACCTTTTCCTTCAGGATCTTGAAATCCGCTTCCGCCGCCTCGCGGTCGGCGACCTTGTTGGTCTGGAAAAAGGCGGAATAGGTCAGGAGCGTCTTCAGCGCGGCTTCGGTCGCCTCGCTGGCGACGATGGCCAGCGACTGGGTCCGGTCGACCACTGCGCGCTGGCTGGCCTGGCGGTTCCGGAGCTCCGTTTCCGTCTGCTTGGCGTCGGTCTTGATCTTGGTGCCGGTATCGCGCAGCGCCGCCGCCGATTGCGTCATTGCCGCCGAATTTTCGTCGATTTCACGGACGGCGTTTGCGAGCACGGCAAACGATCCGGCGAAGCTGTCGAGCGCGGCGAGCGCCGTATCGATTTCCGCATCGCCGGACGCTGTCTCCCGCAATCCGCCTTTCACACCGTCGAGCGTCGCCGTCACCTTTTCCGCGATCGCGTCGTCGGGATGGGAGATGAACTGCGCCTTCAGCCGGCTGACCGTGTCCATGCCGGCAAGGGCGTTGGTCAGTCCACGCCCGGCATAGACCGAGCCGCCCAGCGAACTGACGCTGTACATGCCTGCAGCGGCGATGACGACGGTCAGAAGGATGGTGCCCGCGGCACCGAGTGCGAGCTTCGTCTTGATCGACATGTTGCGGAAGATATGAAGCATTTTTCGACCTTGCGCATAAAGATAGCTCTACTTTTAAGTATCTGGAGTTAAGAAAGTCTGAGAGTCCGGAGTCATCGCGTCCGTTCGTCTGTTTTCAGTGGGTGAATCCAAATAATACGAAAGGGAGAGTATTTCCGTCGATCCCGTCTACACAATTTACATCGTAGTTATAAACATCCCGGGATGTGTTCAAGGTGGCGGCGGCGTTCCTGGCGCCGGTACGCCGTCTTCAATATTTCGTGCAGAGCCTTTGCAGCGCGTGGTCGGAAGGTTGTCAAAGGCGTACTCTTGGTTGTGAAAACCCCCCACAGAAAAGGGGGAACACCCGGGAGGAATCCATGCACGACAACACTCAGCGAATGCCGCCGGTGGTCTTGGTAAAGCCGCCTGTCCAGAAAGCGCGAACCCTGGCAGAGGACGGCCGGGAGCTGTCGCCGACGATGGGAGAGCGGGTCGTCGACGTCATGCCCGATCCGCCGGACCTGCGCGACCGGTTCTACGAGCCGGCGCTTATCGATCTGAAGCTGAAGCTCGATCCGCCCGAGGGCGTCAAGGTCCTCAACCAGGGCCGGGAGGGTGCCTGCACCGGCTTCGGCCTTGCCGCCGTCATCAATCACCTCAACAGCTTGCGCCGTGGCAACGGCGGCGAGTACCTGCCGGAGCGTGTCAGCCCGCGCATGCTCTATCAGATGGCAAAGCTCCACGACGAGTGGGAGGGCGATGACTATTCCGGCTCGAGCATTCGCGGCGCCCTGAAGGGCTTCTTCCACAACGGCGTCTGCAGCGAGGACCTCGCCCCCTACGATGCCGGTGCGACCAACTGGACGCTGACCAAGGAACAGGCCGAGGCGGCACGCCTCGTCGGCCTTGGCGCCTATTTCCGCCTGCGCCCGGAAATCATCGACTATCACGTCGCACTTAACGAGGTCCGGGTGGTCTATTGTTCCGCCCGTGTGCATCGCGGCTGGGAGAAGCCCCAGGACGGACGCATCGTGCACTCGGCCATTCAGACCGGCGGCCACGCCTTTGCGATCGTCGGTTACGATGCCGAAGGCTTCCTGATCCAGAATTCCTGGGGCGAGAGCTGGGGCGGTTTCGGGGGACGGCCCGGCATTGCCCACTGGTCCTATCAGGACTGGGCCGCCAACGTCATGGACGCCTGGGTGCTGCGGTTGTCCGTGCCGACGCCGAAGGCGTTCGATCTCGTCAAGGCCGCGATCGCCCGCGAGGCCAGCATCGGCGGCGACACCAAGGCATCGCCGCCCAAGCGCTACGAGATCGTCGGCCATTTCGCCAATATCGACGATGCCGCGCTGGTCGAGACCGGGCGCTACGCGACGCCCCTGGAAAGCCTGAAGGAAACGGCGGAATTCCTTGCGGCAAAGGCTGCGGAGACCAGCGCGGCAAAGCGCACTTACGACCACATCCTGTTCTACGCCCACGGCGGGCTCAACACCGAGGACGATTCCGCCCGGCGCATCCACGCCATGAAGGAAGTGTTCAAGCGCAATCGCATCTATCCCATCCACTTCATGTGGGGCACCGGCTTCACCGACGAACTGCTCGACGCCCTTGCCGGCGCCTACCGGAGTTCTGCGGAGCGCGTCGGCTGGGTCGAGGGGTTCCGCGACCGACTGTTCGAAAAGCTCGCCCGCCCGATCGGCCGCGCCGTCTGGAGCCAGATGAAGGAGGACGCGCGCCGCAGCTTCCTGCCGGGCGGCGGCGGCTACCAGGTGATGCAGCTCTTCCTCGACATGAATGCCGGCCTGAAGAAGCCCTTCGGCATCCACCTCGTCGGCCACAGCGCCGGCTCGATCCTGCACGGTCATCTGCTCGACGCGATCCCGTCCATGAAGCTGAAGGGCCCGCCGGTCGCCAGCCTTAGCCTGATGGCGCCAGCGTGCACCACCGAACTGTTCGACAACCTGATCCGCCCGCGCATCGGCAAGAGTTCCAAGGCCGACCACGTCAAGAAGGCGACCATCTACCGCCTCATCGACAGCCGCGAGGAGGACGACACGGTCGGCCCGCTCTATGGCCGCTCGCTGCTCTATCTCGTCTCCAGCGCCTTTGAGGACATCGTCCGCCCGTCGATGGATGTTGCCGCCGGCCAGCCGCTGCTCGGCATGGAGATCTTTTCCGGCGACGTCGGGTCTGTCTCCGGCCTCGACGAGGTCTATGCCGGCCGCCAGAAGAAGGCGAGCGATGCCCGGACCCATGGTGGCTTCGACAACGACCGGGCGACCATGAACCACGTGTTGAAGGCGATCCTCGGCAAGGCCTTCGACCAGCCGAAGGGGTTCCAGCAGCACGAGATGGAGGGGTACTAGGGGAGGGCGGGAGCCAGGAGTTACAGCCCGGCGGCGTCCATCAGCTCGTAGGAAAACGTCACGGCGCGGACGCCGATGGAGCGGAACGCGTAGAACGGCACGGCTGGAACGGAGGCCCGTTCGATCAGGGCAAGCTCGTGCGGGCGCCCGGTCATGAGCTGCGCCACCTGATTGCCCACATAGCCGGACATGGCAACGCCGGAGCCGTTGAAGCCGGCGGCATAGCCGATCCTGTCGGAGAGCATCCCGGCCATCGGCAGGCCGTCCATGGAAAGGGCCACATATCCGGACCAGCGATAGTCGACACCGACGTCGCCGAGCATCGGGAAGATCGTCCGCATCGCCTGTTCCAACCGGCGGGAAGCGGCGGGCGAGTCCACGTGCCCGAGCGCGCCGCGTCCGCCGAAGACGATGCGCCCGTCGACCTTGCGGAACCAGCGCATCATGCGCCTTGTCTCGGTGTAGCTGCGCGCGCGCTTCAAGAGCCGGGCGTCCAGATCGGCGGGAAGCTTTTCCGTTGCGACGATGGAACTGCGGAACGGCACCAGGCTGCGCGCCAGACGGCGCGTCGCGTTGGTGAGCGACGAATAGGCGTTGGTGGCAATGAAGGCTTGTTTGGCGGAGATTTCTCCGCCGGGGATGCGCAGCCGGGCGTCCGTGCCGCTCTCGGAAATGTCGGTGACCGGAGCGTTCGCATAGACCGCGATGCCGCGGGCGCGGGCCGCCGCCCAGAGCCCTTGCAGATAGGCGAGGGGCTGAAGGGCGCCGGCGCGGTCTTGAAGGACGCCGCCAACGAAGCCGTCGCAGCCCGTCTCCTCGGTGACGGCCTCGCGGTCCAGCACATGGAGACCAGTCTCGCCGAGGGTTTGTCCCAACCAGTCGGCCTCCTCGCGGGCATGGTCGAAGGCCGCCTTAGTGTGTGCACATTTCAACGCCCCGACGCGTTGAAATCCGGCCTCTTTCAGGTCGAACCGCTCGATGGTGGCGATCAGGTGGTCGACGCTGGCATTGGCGATGCCGTGCATGCGCCGGGCGGTGTCGAGCCCGTGGCATTTGGCAAGGTCGGTAAAGGCGCGCCGGAACTTCGCCGAGACGACGCCGCCATTGCGCCCGCTGCCGCCGAGCCCGACCGGGCCGGCCTCGAAGACCGCTACGGAAAGCCCGGCATCGGCGAAGGCGTGCGCCGCGTGAAGCCCGGTAAAGCCGCCGCCGACGATCGCCACGTCGCAGGAGATATCCCCCTGCGGTGCGGGACTGTCCTCCATCGCCGGCGCCGTCTCGCGCCACAGCGACTTCGGCGGCGACGGCAGGTCCATCAGGGTGCTCCGAAGATCGTATCGGCGAGGGCCCCAAGGCTCGGCAGCCGAAGGTCGGGCTCGGTGAACGCTTTCGGCTCCGGCGAGGCGCCGTAGCCCGGCTGGTCGTGGCGGCGCTCGATCCAGCACACCGTATAGCCGAGCTCGCGGGCAACGCCGATGTCGTGGTGCTGGCTCTGGGCGACGTGCAGGATCTCGTTCTGGGCATAACCGAACGCGCCCTGGCGGCCGCGGTTGTAGTCGAAAAACCGCGGATCGGGCTTGGCGCACAGGGCCTCGTCGCAGGTCACCGCATCGTTGAACGGAAGACCGAGCCGGTGGTTGTAGGCGCTGTAGGCGGTGCGGTCCGCATTGGTCATGGCGACGAGACGGAACCGGGTGCGAAGCCGGGCGAGGGCCTCAGCGGAATCGTCAAAGGCCGGCCATTCCAGCACCGAGAGCTGGAAATCCCGCGCCGCTTCAAGCGTCGCGGGAAGGCCGAGTTCCTTTGCGATATGCAGATAGACCTCGACGAAAGCCTCGCTGGAGCGGCCGTAGTTGAGGTCCCGGCCGGCCATGTAGGGCCCGAAGATATCATCGTCCGACAATCCGGCGGCGGCAGCGCCCCCGATCCGGCGCACGGCGTCCAGAACGCCCTTTTCAAAATCGATGCAGGTGCCGACGATGTCGAAGGTCAGCACTTTGAAACGGGCGAAATCCATGGGCAGCTCGCTTTTTGTGGGTCGGTCTTCAGCTTGGGTGCGATGACCTTGAGGCAGGAAGCGCGCGTTCGGCAATTGTCAAAAAATTGTGGGTGTCATAACCTCACCTTATGACAACGCTTCGCCGCAGACTGCCGTCGCCCGGATCCCTCTTCGTCTTCGAAGCCGCCGCGCGCTGCGAGAATTTCACCCATGCCGCGGCCGAGCTGAACGTCACCCAGCCGGCCGTCAGCCGCGCCCTGGCGATGCTCGAGGCGCATATCGGTGCCCAGCTCTTCCAGCGCGGCAAGCCGGGCGTGCGGCTGACGGAAGACGGAAAACTCCTGAAAACCGCCGTCTCGATGGCATTTGCCCAGGTCGAAAGCGCTCTGCACGAGATCGAGGAGCGCCGCACCGGCAAGTCGCAGGTGACGATTTCGGTCTCCACCGCCTTCACCAATCACTGGCTGATGCCCCGGATCACGCGCTTCCAGACGGCGTTTCCCGATGTCGACCTGCGCTTCCAGCTCATCCCCGGACCGGTGACCGGCGGCCTCGGCGACGTCGATCTCGCCATGCGCTACGGCGCCCCCGGCGAGACGCCGGGCCGCTTCGTCATGCAGGAGGCTTATGTCCCCGTCTGCGCGCCGAGCTATTTGCAGACGATGCGCGGCGGCAGCGCCGCGCTTATCCTACTGGAGGGCGACGCCCCCGACCGGCTCACCTCAGTGGAGACGGGATCGCGCGCGGCGCCCCAGGCACGTCTCACCTTTTCCGACTATTCCGTCGTCGTGCAGGCCGCCCTCGTCGGCCAGGGCGTCGCCGCCGGATGGCTCAACATCGTCTCGCACTGGATGGGCGAGGGGCGGTTGGTGCCGGCAAGCCGGACGCTGACGGTGCCGGGCCGCGAATGCCGCCTGCAGATCCGCGAGGAAGGCCCGCGGTCCGAGGTCGTTTCCGCGGTCGCCGACTGGCTGCTGGAAGAGATGCATTCTGACCTTGCGGCGATCGACACCAACCATCCCGAACTCGGCCTCGGCGCGATCCTGAGGCCCGGAGAGGCGCCATGAGCGTGAATCCTGCGATCTACGAGGCCTTCCAGGTCATCATGCGCTCCGGCACGGTGTCGGGCGCGGCGGAAATCCTCGGGCGCAGCCAGCCGGCCGTCAGCCGGATGATCGACAAGCTGGAGGAAAACCTCGGCGTCAAGCTGTTCGAGCGCCGCCGCGGCCGGGTGGTGCCGACCCATGCTGCCCACCTGCTGCTCGACGAGGTCGAGAAGCTGTTCGTGTCGCTGTCCTCGCTCGACAATTTCGGCCGTCGCCTGGAAGAGGGCCTGGAACAGGGCGTCGGCATCGCCTGCCTGCCGGCGCTCGGCCTGGAATTCATGCCCGAGGTCATCGCCCGCTTCTGCCGCGAGCGGCCGCAGGCCCGCGTCGCCCTCAATGTGCGCATGTCCGTCAGCGTGGAGAAATGGGTGGCGACCCAGCAGGTCGACTTCGGTCTTGCCGAGACGCCGTTCCTCCTGTCCGGGTTCCAGACGCGGATTTTCGCCGACACGGTCTATGTGGCGGCAATCCCCGCCGACCATCCGCTGGCCGGCGAAGAGGTGCTGCGGCCCGAGCACCTGCGGGACCACAGGCTGGTCGGCTGGGCGGTGACGGTGTCGGCGCGGCGGACCTTCGACGACATCATGCAAGGGGCGGGCATCGCCCCGCGCCAGGTCATCGAGAGCACCATGTCGGCGCCGATCTGCAACATGGTCAAGCGCGGGCTGGGCGTTGCCATCGTCGACCCGTTCACGGCCTGGGCCCAGCGCGATCCCGGCATCGTCTACCGCCCGTTCCGGCCGCACCTTCCCTGCCGCATCGCGCTGCTGCAGCCGGAGCAGCGGGGGCCCAGTGCACTGGCCAACGAACTGATCGGCCAGGCCGAAATCCTGCGCGACGAGGTGCTCGCCACCGTCCTCGAATAATCGATAATTGCCGATCCCTTCATTATGCGTCATTTGCATACTGAAAGGAGTATTTTGCATTTTGAATCCAGTTGGCGGCCGTTTTTCATATTCCAATGAAACAGGCCACCCATCGTGCTGACGAACAGGAGACCTATGACGTCGTCGTGATCGGCGGCGGCGTCAACGGCACTGCGGCGTTGCGCGAATTGGCGAGAGCCGGCTACCGCACGTTGCTGGCCGAGATCGACGACTTCGCCTCCGGCGCCAGCGGCCGATCCTCGCGGATGCTGCATTGCGGCCTGCGCTATTTCGAGACCGAGCATCCGGTCTGGGACGCCGTCCGCCATCCCTTGCGCTTTGCCCGCGCCGCCGACATGGCCCGCCAGGCGATGCTGGCGCGCACGGAACTCGCCGCCGACGAGACCGTCGCGACCCGCGCCATCGAACTCTCCTTTCCGGTCTGGACCGACGGCCCCTATCCGCGCTGGCAGCTCGATCTCGGCATCCGCCTTCTGGGCCTGCTAGGCCCGAGCGATCCGCCCCTCGACCGGCGTGTGCGCAACGCCGAGGAGGCCCGGCATCATCCGATCGGCAAGCACCTGCGCGACCAGGACTCCCTGCGCGGCATGGTCAGCGTCCGCGAATACCTGTTCGGTGCGCCGGAGCGGCTGTGCGTCGACAACGCCGTCGACGCCGAGGCCCACGGCGCCGACATCTGCCTGCAGACCCGGGCCGAAATCCGCGAACGCGATGCCGTAAGCCTGTGGCGCGTTGCCCTGGAAGACGTGGCGACCGGCGAATTCCGCGAAGTGCGGGCGCGCACCGTCCTCAACATGGCCGGTACCTGGGCCGACGACGTCGGCAGCTTCGGCAAGCGGCTGGTGCGCGGCACCAAGGGCGCCCATATCATCATCCGCCTGCCGGCCGGCTACGCCAACCGGGGCATCGCGACCCTGCACCGGCGCGGCTACCCGTTCTACGGCCTGCCGCTCGGCGCCGACCGCTACTATTTCGGCCCGACCGAGACCCTGTTCAACGGCGATGCCCACGACATCCGGGTCGACGCGGAGGACCTTGAGTTCCTCATCGGCGAGACCAACCACCTGCTTCCCGGCTTGAATCTCAAGCGCAGCGACATCGAGCAGTGCTGGGCCGGCGTGCGCCCGCTGACCCACGACCCCGACCGCCCGATGGGCGCACGGGAGCGCACGGTGCACGATCTCGGCGACAACGAATTCGACAACGTTCTGGCGATGACCGCGGGGCCGGTCATGAGCCATCGCAGCGCCGGCCGCGAAATGCTGGCCAGAGTGCGCGCGAAAATCGGGAGTCCCCAGCGTGCCGCCGTTCGCACCCCGCAGGAACCTGGAGAAAACCAGGCCGATGCGGAGGTGCGGGCGGTGACGAACGAACACGCGCACGACCTGCACGGCGTCCTGGTGCAGCGCACCGGCGCCGTCTGGGAAGGGCTCGTCGGTCCGGAGCGGGTCGCCCGCACGGCCGACAAGCTTGCGCCCTTGTTCGGTTGGGACGCTGAGCGTACACAACGTGAAGTTACTGCCTTTCTCGCCCGACAGGAGCGGGAATTCGGCCCTCCGGACGGGGTCGACACCAAACGCCAAACGCCGGACCAGATCGATAACGACAATACCGGCCAACACCACCAGAGGAGTTCGACATGATGAGACTGAAGACAATCGTCGGCGCGCTTGCCATTGCGGCCGCGACCGTCGGCACCAGTGCCGCCCAGGACGTTCAGAACGACCGCTTCAAGGAAGTGCTCGATCGCGGCGTCCTGCGCGTCGGTGTCCAGGGTGCGTTCCGGCCGTGGGCCTTCCGTGCCCCGGACGGCACCCTGCAGGGCATCGAGGTGGACCTCGCCAAGACCGTCGCCGACCGCATGGGCGTGAAGCTCGAGCCGGTCGTCATCACCTCGGCCAACCGCATGGAGTTCCTCAAGCAGGGCAAGGTCGACCTTCTGATCGGCGCCATGTCCGACCGCCCCGACCGCCGCAAGGTCGTCGGCATCATCGAGCCGGCCTACTGGACCTCGGGCCCGACCCTGATGGCCAAGGCAGGCGTCATCAAGTCCTGGGACGACATCAAGGGCAAGCCGGTCTGCGGCAAGCAGGGCGTCTTCTACAACAAGATCGCCGAGACCGAATTCGGCGCCAACGTCATCGCCTTCGGCGGCAACACCGAGGCCAAGCAGGCGCTGCGCTCCGGCAAGTGCATCGCGTGGGTCTATGACGACACCTCGATCGCCGCCGACATCGCCAGCGGCGAGTGGGAAGGCTTCGAGATGCCGGTCGATACCGTGTTCTCCAACCCGTGGGGCGCCGCCGTTCCGCTGGAAGAGCAGAGCGGCATCTGGGGCGCCTTCATGGCCGGCATGGCCTACAACTGGCACAAGGACGGCACGCTGATCGAGCTGGAGAAGAAGTGGGGCGTCAAGCCGTCGCCCTGGCTCGCCAAGATGCACGAGCAGCTCACCTACGATAACAGCTATCTCAACAACTGACGGTTGCCGGGGTACTCTGGCATTCCGACAATTGAACGGGGCGGCGCGCCGGCGCGAAAATCGCCGGACACGCCGCCCGTGGTAGTGGTATGTAGCAGGTTTGTGCCGTGCTCGATCTCTTTGCGCCTTTCTTCCAGCGCCTTTACGAAACGACGGGCATCAACTTCACCCCGTTCTACGACCCCTATGACTGGGGGCGGCTGCTTGAAGGCATGTGGGTGTCCGTCCAGCTGATCCTTGCGGTCATCGCCGTCTCGATGGTGATCGGGGTCGTTGGCGCCGGCGCCCAGACCTCGAAGCTGCGGATCGTGCGGTTCCTCGTCGCCGCCTATATCGAGATCTTCCGCAACACGCCGCCGATCGTGCAGCTCCTGTTCTTCTATTTCGGGCTCGGCGCGATCACGCCCCAGGTCGACATGGGCGGCTGGTATGAACCGGTGATCGGCTCCTTCGGCTGGGCGGTCATCGCGCTCGGCATCTTCGGCGGCAGCTACAATGTGGAGATCTTCCGCGCCGGCGTCGATGCGGTGCCGGAGACCACCAAGGAGGCGGCCGACGCGCTCGGCTTTTCCGACTTCAAGATCTTCGCCTACATCACCCTGCCGCTGGCCTTCCGGTTCAGCCTACCGGCGCTCACCAACAACGTCATCAGCCTCGCCAAGACCTCCTCGCTCGCCTACGTCATCGCGGTCCCGGAGATCACCTACACGCTCAGCAACATCTGGTCGGACAGCGTCAACGTGCCGGAAATGATGATCCTTCTGTTCCTCTACTACATCGTTCTGGTGGCGATCATCGCCTGGGTGATGGGCTGGCTGGAACGCAAGCTCGCGCTGCCGGGATACGGCCAATGACCCGCACCATGTCCGTCACCGCGCTCACCCGCATCACCTGGCGCGCACCGGCCCTGACCGCGGTGCTGTGCCTCGCCTCGCTCACTGTCGCCGCGCAAGGCACCGACGGCACCCGGGTCTCGGCGCTGTCCACCCTCATCGTCTGGATCCCCTTCATCCTGAAAGGGTTCCTGCTCAACCTCATCATGAGCATCCTGGCGATGGCGATCGCGACCGTCGCCGGCGTCATCCTCGGCTTCATGCAGATCAGCCCGAGCGTTGTCCTGCGCGTGCCCGCCAAGCTCTTCACCCAGCTCTTCCGCAACTCGCCCTGGCTGGTCATCCTGTTCGCCATCATGCTGCTGCTGCCGTTCCAGGTGACGCTGCCCGGCGGCGACAAGATCCTCATTCCCGACTGGGTCAAGGCGACCATCGGCTTTGCCCTTCCGGTCATGGCCAACGTCGCGGAGATCCTGCGCGGTGCCGTGCTGTCGATCCCGTCCGGCCAGTGGGAGAGCGCGGAAAGCCTTGCCTTCACCCGGCACCAGACCCTGCGCTACATCATCCTGCCCCAGTGCATCCGCCGCATGCTGCCGCCCTGGATGAACTGGTACGCGCTGTTGATGCTGATGACGCCGATGGCCGCGATCCTCGGCGTCAACGAGGCGCTGGGCAACACCCAGGCCGCCATGGAGGCCGCCGGCTCCCACCCGGAATTCCTCATCCCCTTCTACCTGTTCCTGATGACGATCTTCTTCGTCTTCATCTACCCCATCTCGATCTACACCCGCCGGCTCGAACGCCGCTTTGCGGCCGGGTCGTGACAAGAGTGAGCTCCAGCATGCAAGCCGCACCGAACTGGACCCCGGACCAGCCCATCGTGGCGCTCCGGGACGTGCACAAATCCTTCGGCTCCTTCGAGGTGCTGAAGGGCATCGACCTTGAGGTGATGAAGGGCGAGGTCATCTGCATCATCGGCCCGTCGGGATCGGGCAAGTCGACGCTCGTCAGGACCATCAACGGCCTGACCCCGGTGACCAGCGGCTCGGTCACCGTCGAGGGCCAGGAGGTGCACGACGAAAAGCTCGACAAGCTGGCGCTGAGGCGCAAGGTCGGCATCGTCTTCCAGCAGTACAATCTGTTCCCCCACCGCACCGTCCTCGACAACATCATGATGGCGCCGCTCCTGGTGCTGCGCGAGAAGAAGGCCGAGGTCGAGGAGCGCGCCCGGGCGCTGCTCGCCAAGGTCAAGCTCGTCGACAAGGAAGACGCCTATCCGGCCGAGCTTTCAGGCGGCCAGCAGCAGCGCGTGGCGATCGCCCGGAGCCTCTGCATGCGGCCCGACGTCATGCTGTTCGACGAGGTCACCGCCGCGCTCGACCCGGAAACGGTCAAGGAAGTGCTGGTCACCATCAAGGAACTGGCGTCCGACGGCATGACCTGCGTCCTCGTCACCCACGAGATGGGCTTTGCCCGCGAGATCTCCGACCGCGTCTATTTCACCGACCACGGCAGGATCGTGGAAAGCGGCCCGCCGGAAATGATTTTCGAATCCCCACAGGACCCCCGCACGCGCGAGTTCCTCTCCAAGGTTCTCTGACGCGCGCCCACAAAAAAACGATTCCGGACGGGGCAACGCCCGAATTCCGTCCGCCTCCAGGAGACCATGCAATGAACGACCAGAGCCTTGTGCGAAGCCGGGACCCCTTGCTGCAGCCGCTGGCCATCAAGAAGCTGACGCTGCGCAACCGCATCATGAGCACGTCCCATGCCTGCGGCCTCGACAAGGACAACTTCCCCCAGGAGGCCTACCAGGCCTATCACGAGGAAAAGGCCAAGGGCGGCATAGCTCTCTCCATGTTCGGCGGCTCGTCCAATGTGGATATCGACAGCCCGGACATCTTCCGCCAGCTCAATGTCGGCACCGATGCCATCATCCCGCACCTGCAGCGCTTCTCCGAGCGCATGCACGCTGAAGGCGCGGCGCTGATGTGCCAGATCACCCATCTCGGCCGCCGCGGCGACCCCTATGCCCAGGACTGGCTGCCGGCCATCGCCCCCTCGCCGATCCGCGAGACCCTGCACCGGGCGATCCCGCGCGAGATGGACGAGGACGACATCGCGCGCATCGTGAAGGCCTACGGCCAAGCCGCAAGGCGCTGCGAGGAGGGCGGCCTCGACGGCATCGAAACGCTTTCGGGTGGCCACATCATCGGCCAGTTCCTGTCGACGAAGACCAACCACCGTACCGACCGCTTTGGCGGCTCGCTGGAGAACCGCATCCGCTTTGCGCTGATGGTGCATGAGGAGATTCGGCGCAATGTCAGCGATGACTTCATCGTCGGCATGCGCTTCGTGGTCGACGAGGGCATCGACGGCGAGCTCTCGCCGGAAGACTGCATCGAAGCGGCGCGCATCCTGCAGAGCGAGGGCGCCGTCGACTTTTTCAACGCCCTTTACGGCTCGATGGACACCGCCCGCGCCCTGTCGGAGGAGACCTTCCCCGGCATGGGAACGCCGGCCGCGCCCTGGGTCGGCGCCGTCGGCCGCTTCAAGCGCGAGGTCAATCTGCCGGTGTTCCACGCCGCCAAGCTCTCCGACCTTGCCTCCGCGCGCTTTGCCGTCTCCGAGGGCCATGTGGATATGGCCGGGCTGACCCGCCCGCAGATCGCCGACCCGCACATGACGGCAAAGCTGCTGAGGGGCGAGGAGGACCGCATCCGCCCCTGCGTCGGCGCCGGCCACTGCCAGTCGCCCCACCGCCCGAAATGCCTGCACAACGCCGCCACGGGACGCGAAACGACCCTCAGCCACGACATCGCCAGGGCCGACACGCCGCGCCGCGCGGTCATCGTCGGCGCCGGCCCCGGCGGGCTGGAGGCTGCCCGCATCCTCGCCCTCCGCGGCCATGAGGTCCGCATCTTCGAGGCGGCCGCCCAGCCCGGTGGCCAGCTCCTCCTTGCCGCCAATGGCTGGCGCCGCGACATGATCGGCATCGTCGAATGGCGCCTGGCCGAACTGGACCGGCTCGGGGTGACCGTCGAGTGCAACAAGTTCGTGGAAGCCGCGGACGTGCTGGCGGAATCCCCCGATCTCGTCATCCTCGCCACCGGCGGCGTGCCGCAGACGGAGTTCGGTTCGGGCGCGCATCTGGTGCACAGCGCCTGGGACGTCGTCGGACGTCAGGTGCGGCCCCAGGGCGACGTCCTCGTCTGGGACGGTACCGGACGTCATCCGGCCCTGATGGCCGCGCACATGGCCGGAGCCGACGGCGCCAACGTGCAACTGACGACCATCGACGCGAACGTCGCCCAGGACCTCGTCTATCCGGAAATCGTCCGCTGGCAGAAGGAGTTCGCCCTCTCCGGCCTCCGCGCTGAGGGGCATTTGCGCCTGACCGAGGTGCGCCGCACCGGCAACCGGCTGGAAGCCGTGCTCCTCAACGAACTGACTCACAAGACCGACACTCGCCTCGTCGACCAGGTGGTCGTCGACATGGGCACGATCCCGATGGACGATCTCTTCGAGGAGTTGCGCGAGCATTCGGGCAATCGCGGCATCACCGACATCCATGCCCTGAAGGAGGTGCGCCCCCAGCCGTGCGCCACCGACGGCTTCGAACTCCACCGCATCGGCGATGCCCAGGCCTCGCGCAACGTCCACGCGGCGATCTACGACGCCTTGCGCCTCTGCTCGGTGAGTTGATCCGGGGCGAGGGGAGGGCGGACCTTCCCTCAGCGCCCGTGCGGCAGGGTCACGCTGACCTCGACGCCGTCGGTGCGGCCGGTTGCCGGCGATCTGAGGTCGAGTGTCGCCGCCGCGCGTTCGCAAATGGTGCGCACGATGGCAAGGCCGAGGCCGCTGCCGTCGACCGTTCCGGCGGAGCGGGCAAAGCGCGCCGTCAGCCGGGTCAACTCGTCCGGCGGGATCACGGCCCCCGCATTGGCGACCGTGAGGCGGCCGGGTGCGATGAGGGAAACCGTCACGGGCGCATCCGCCGCGCCGTGTTTCAGGGCGTTCTCGACCAAATTGCGCGCCAGGATGCCGAAGGCATCCGGGTCGAGGTCGGAGAGCACCGGGTCGTCGGCCATCGTCAGGTCGAGCCGCCCGGCGGCGTTGCAGCGCTCGAAATCCTGCACGATCATCTTCAGGATCGGCCGCATGTCGCTCGCCGTATCGGTGCGCAGCCGGGCGCCCTCGGCCCGGGCAAGCTGCATCAGCTTTTCCGACAGGCTGTTGAGCCGCTTCAATGTGGTCTCGATCTCGCCGGCGCGGGCGGCGGCGCTCTCGTCCTTCGTTTCGGCCTTCAGCCGCTGCGCCTGGGCGATGGCGCCGGCAACGGGCGTGCGCAATTCGTGGGCGGCGTTGGCGGCAAAGCTGCGCTCCGCCTCGAAGGCGGCCTTGAGGCGGGCAAACAGCGCATTGATGCTGCCGACGATCGGCGTCAGCTCGCTCGGCAGGCCGTGGTCGGCAACGGGAGAAAGGTGCCGCGCGTCCCGGTCGCCGAGGTCGTCGCGCAGCTTGCGCACGGGCGTCAGGCTGCCGCGCACGACGAAGAAGATGGCGAGGATGCTGAGCGGAATGACGGCGAGCAGCGGCCAACTAAGCCCCATCGCCATTTCCCGCGCCACGGCGGCGCGCCGCGACAGGGGCTCGGCCATGACGATATAGACGTCGCGCCGGCGCGTGCGGTCGTAGAAGAACTTGTAGCCCTTGGCCTCGAAAAACCCTTCGCGCTCGAACGGCGGAAAGAAGGACGGGTCGACGCCGTCGGAAATCGCGATGACCTCTCGCGCCTCGTCGAAGATCGCATAGCGATAATTGTCCCGGGCCTCCGGCAGGCTGTCTTCGATATCCGGCGGCGGGCTGCCGTCCCCGGGCCGCGCTTCCTCCTGCCATCGCCGCCCGCCCCAGCCGCGGCCTCTACCTCGACCTTGTCCCCAGCCGCGCCCCGGTCCGGGGGGCCGTCGGCCATGCATGACCAGCGGCAACATCCGGTGCGCGGTGTCCCGCAGCGCCGCGTCGAACACCACCTCCATCTCGCGCTGGAGCTGCTTGGCCATGATCGCGGCGGCCGCCAGCCACAGAAGCGTGACCGCGACGCCGAGCGCCAGCGCCAGCCTGAGGAGAAGCGAGCGCGGGCCTTTCATGGAGTGGCCAGCCGGTAGCCGAGGCCGCGCTCGGTCTCGATCAGTTCCCGGCCGAGCTTCTTGCGCAACCGGCTGATATGGACCTCGATGGTGTTGCTCTCGATGATGTCGTCGAAGCTGTAGAGGTGCTCTTCCAATTGGGTCTTCGACAACAGGCGGCCCTTGGCCTGCACGAAGGCCTCGAACAGCGCCCATTCCCGTGCCGTCAGCGTCACCGGCGTTCTGTCGCGCCTGACCGTCTTGGCGGCAAGATCGACCTCCAGCGAACCCAGATGCACCAGCGGGTTCGGATTGCCCGTATAGCGCCGGGCGACCGAGCCGATGCGGGCGGAGAGTTCTGAGAGGTCGAAGGGCTTCACCATATAGTCGTCGGCGCCGGCATTGAGCCCCTCGATCCGGTCCGACACCTGGTCGAGCGCGGTCAGGATGATGACGGGCGTCGCGTCGCCGCGCGCCCGGAGCGCCTTCAGGAACGGGATCCCCCGTCCGTCCGGCAGCATCAGGTCGAGGAGCACCAGGTCGAAGACGCCGACGGCGAGCGTTTCCTCGGCCATGTCGAGACGCGTCGCCCAGTCGGCCGAATGGCCGTCGGCCTTGAGCTGGTCGTGCACGGCGGCGCCGAGCACCGTGTCGTCCTCGACGAGAAGGATTCGCATGGGTGTTCCTTTGTCGCGAACCACCCTACTGCGCCCCGATCCTGACAGGAAGCTGAAGCGGTTTTTCGTCCCTCGTCAGCAACGCTTCAGCCCCGCAGAGGAGGGTTTGGCTACCGATCCACCAAAGGAGGTTGCCATGAAACCCGCACTGAAGACCCTTCTCGCAGCAACGGTGCTCGCCGTGTCGCTGTCGCCCTTTGCCGGGGCGTCGGCCCAGACGTCGCAGCAGCCCGCCGCCAATGCCCAGACCCAGCAGCAGACCGTGCCGGTCCAGGCGCAGCCCGGCCCGAACACCTACGGTCAGCCCGGTCCCGGATGGGGCGGCCGTGGCTGGGGCGGCCCCGGTTGGGGTGGTCCCGGTTGGCGCGGGCAAGGCTGGAATGGTCAGGGCTGGCGTGGCCGCGGCTGGGGCGGTCCCGGCTGGGGCCGCGGCGGATGCTATCGCGGACGCGGCTACGGCCGGGGCGGCTATGGCTACGGTTACGGACGCCGCGGCTACGGCTATGGCGGCTGCCGCGGCAATTGCCCCGGCTGGTCTTACTAGGAGTTCCCCGCCGGTGCCGGATGTGCTCGTAGCATCCGGCGCCGGCCCGCCTTTCCGAGCAAAAAGAAATGCCCGCCGGCGATGTTGGCGGGCACTTTTGTGTCTGGGAAGAAGAAAAGGCCCTCCGCCGACCGCATGCCGGCGGAGGGGTTATTGCCTACTGAGCCTTGGCGGTCAGTGCCCTTGCCATATCCATCATCGACTTGCCGGAGCCTTCGGCGATGGCATTGAGGGACTGGCCCGGCGCAAGCTTGTAGCCGGCGGCGGCGAGCTTTTGCGTCAGCGCCTCTTCGGTGGTGCCGAGCGCCGGGGCGACCTCGGCGGGCGTGTGCTGCATGATCTGGCGCGACAGCGCAAAGACCGGCGGGCCGCCGCGGCCGGCATTGCCGGTCGGAATGAAGAAGATCGCCGAGGCGAGCACCGAGACGACGGCGGAGAGGAACAGCGGGCGTCCCTTCAGGTAGAGCGTCATCGGCCGCCAGTTGCGCCAGACATGGAGCACGAAGGGGATGATGAGCACCATCGACAGCCATTCGTGGATGCCGTGGAAGGCCGACGGGCCGACATGGAAGAAAAGGGCGATGCCGGAGACCAGCGAGACGATGAAAAGGGTGATCGTCGCTGGCGTTGCATAGCGCATCAGGAGAGCGGTCATTTCGGGTATTCCTGTTTCTCGGACGCGTTTTTCGCGAAGCCGGTGGGAGAACGGCAGGTCCGGGCGCATCGCCCGGCCTCGGAAACGAGAAAACCCCTTCTGCCTGACGGGAGGCTTAAGCGCGATCCGCGATGGCGATTTTTTTGAAGGAGAGGAGCCGTCGGGCCGCTGAAGAGCCCGGCGCCGGGACATCGCGCTGAGGAAACGGGGCCTTGGGGAAGGCCCTAAGCAGTCCGCGCGGCCACGGACGCCATGTAGCTGCGCCAGCCGCCGAAGGCGGTGATCTCCGTCGCCCCCTTGAGCCCGGCGGCCTCGCACAGGAACCCCTTGACCTCTTCGCCGCCCTCAAGGGTCAGCGTGCCGATGCCGAGCGGGCTTTTGACGCCGTCCATGAAGGCGCCGAATTGGCGTTTCGGAACGGCCCAGGTCTCCAGATCTATCGCCGCGCCGGCGCCGTCGCGCACCAGCCCCGGCTTGAAGGGTGGCCCGCCGGCAAGGGCATGGAGGCGATAGAAGGGTGCGGTGCGGGCGGCGCGCAGGAACCGTGCGCCGAGCCGCGTCAGTTCGCCATTCAGCGGCATCCCCGACATATGCGCGCCGACGACGGCAAGCTCGATCTCGTCCTCCGCCGGCCCGAAGGGCAGGGCAGCGGCCTGCGGCAGCGGCGCCCCGGTCGCGCCGAGCGTCGGTGCGGAAAGCGCATGGATCTCGCGCGCCAGCGCTGCGATGGCGGCGTCCCGGTCGGCACGGGCCAAAAGCGTGATGCTGCCGGGCCGTCCGTCCGCGCGCGGCCCCGTCGGCACGGCGATGCCGCACATGTCGAGGAGGTTGACGAAATTGGTGTAGGTGCCGAGCCGGGCATTGGTGCCGACGGGATCGGCGGCGATGTCGGCGACGGTGTAGAAGGTCGGGACGGTCGGCACGCAGAGCGCGTCGAGTGAGGCGGTGGCCGACGCGGTGATCCGTTCCAGGGCCTTCAGCCGGTAGATGCCGCGAAAGAGGTCCGCCGCGCTCATGTCGCGGCCCTTTTCGATGATCGCACGGGTGACCGGATGGACCGCCTCCGGCTGCGTTGCCAGCATCTCTTCCAGCACCACGAACCGCTCGGCCACCCAGGGGCCCTCATAGAGCATCTGCGCGGTTTCATAGAACGGCGCGAAGTCGATCTCGACGAGGTCTCCGCCGAGCGTCTCGACGAGCCGCAGGGCGTCAAGGAATGAGCGCTCCTGATCGGCGTCGCCGAAGAATTCCCGCGAGGCGGCATCGGGAATGCCGATGCGGAACGCCGGTGGCGGCCCGGAGAGGGGGCTGGTCGCGAAGTTGCGCGAATAGGCATCTGCCGGATCGGGACGGGCGGCGACCCGGTACGCCCGATAGGCGTCGTCGACGGTGAGCGCCAGCACCGAGACCGTGTCGAGGGACCGGCAGGCCGGCACGACGCCGGTGGAGGAAATCGCGCCGAGCGTCGGCTTCAGGCCGACGATGTTGTTGTAGGCGGCGGGCACGCGGCCGGAGCCGGCAGTGTCTGTCCCGAGCGCGAAGGCAACGATGCCGCGGGAAACGGCAACGGCCGAGCCGGAGCTGGACCCGCCTGGGGCGAGAGCCGGATCGACTGCGTTGCGCGGCGCTGGAAACGGGGTGCGCACGCCGACCAGTCCGGTCGCGAACTGGTCGAGATTGGTCTTGCCGATGAGGATCGCGCCGGCCGCGCGCAGCGCCGCCACGCAAAAGGCGTCGCGCTCGGCCCGGTAGGCATAGGCAGGGCAGGCCGCCGTCGTCGTCCGGTCGCCAACGTCGATATTGTCTTTCACGGCGAACGGGATGCCCCAGAGCGGCTTTGCCGCCGGGTCGAACGGGCCGAGGGAGGCGACCGCGGCCATTAGCGCGGCGCGGCTTTCCACATGGAGGAAGATGCCGTCGTCGTCGGCCGCATCGAGGCGGCGCAAGGCCTCGTCGATGACGGCTTCGGGCGAGAGCCCCGCGGCGTAGGCGGCATGCAGGGCGGGCACCGTGAAGGGACCGGAGACGGCCCCCTCGGCGAGAGGCGACGTTGCAAGCGTTTCCATGGCTGTCGTGGCGCTTCGGGCGTTATTCCGCCACGTCGGCGATGGCGGCGGCCTCGACCAGCGGCCCGTAGGTCGCCGTCAGCCGGTTGGCGAACATGTCGACCTTCGGGATCATCTGTTTCTGCCGGCAGACGGCGAGGTCGACGAACATCGGCATGACGGCGCCCATCTTCAGCGATTTCGGGGCGACGACATTGATGTCCCAGTGCGGGAAGCCGTTCGGCGGGACCGCCAGGCTGCCGCCCGGATAGGGGCAGTCGAGCCGGTTGGCGAGCACCAGGGCGATGCGGTTGTCGGCCGCGCGCGGCACGGTCAGCCATTCGCGCTCCTGGGGCGTCCTAAGCGCGGCGGGCCACAGCACGATGTCGGCGGCGGCAACGCCGAGGCAGCGCGAGGCCTCCGGGAAGAGGCCGTCATAGCCCATCATGATGCCGATGCGGCCGAAGGGCGTCTCGAACACCGGGAATTCGGAGCCGGGCGAGGCCCATTTCTCCTCCTCGGCGGTGAGGTGAACCTTGCGGTAGCTGCCGATCTCGCCCTCCGGCCCGACCAGCGTCGTTGCCGGAAAGAGGCGTCCGTTGTCCTTGAGGACGCCGGGCACGGCGATGACGCAGCCATAGCGCGTGGCGATCCCGGCCGCCCGCTCCACATGGGCCGGATGGACCTTCGCCAGCTCCGCCGCCCCGGCCGCATCGGGCATCCAGGCCGGCGAGAAGGCATATTCCGGCAGGCAAAGAACCTTCACGCCGAGCTTGGCCGTGTGGTCCAGCATATCGAAGACGTCGTCCGCGCCGGTCGTCTCCGGTCCCGGCAAAAGGTCGGCGACGTGGCTCTGGACGGCCGCGACCTTCGACGTCGCCTCGGCCGGCACGATCGGCTCGAAGGCGACCTTTGAGACCGGCGTCTCGTCATAGGGCGTCTTGAGGATGCCGTAGGCGTCGGGGCGCCGGTCGGCGATCTTGTTGCTGGCGCCGTAGACGCGCTTGTGCCGGGCCGCGGCAAGGTCGATGTCGGCGACCGCCACCCCGTGGGTATCGTAGGGAATGGAGGTGACGACGCGGCCCTCCGGGTCGGCGATCATGCTGCCGCCCGGATAGTAGATCGAGCGCTCGTAGCCGGCCTTGGTGGCGGCGACCAGCCAGATGCCGTTCTCGAAGGCGCGGGCCGGGCCCCACATGTCCGCCTGGTCCATGGCGAAGAAGTTGGCCATGTCGACGATCACCTCGGCGCCCTGCAGGGCGAGCGAGCGGGCGATTTCCGGAATGCGGCCGTCGAAGCAGATGAGGAGGCCGATGCGCCCGAGGTCGGTGTCGACCACCGGGCAGCCGCGCTCGCCGAAGGCGAACCAGTTCTGGTCGTGGGTGGCGAGGAACTGCTTGTGGTAGTGCACGGCGACCTGGCCGTCGCGGTCCAGCATCAGGCCGGTGTTGAAGATCTTGTCGCCGTCCTTTTCCGTGATGCCGCTGGCGATATAGATGCCGTGCTTCTTGCAAAGGCTCGCCATCGCCGTGACGAACGGCCCGCCGGGGATCGGCTCGGCGAGTTCCGCGCAGTGTTCCGGGGAATCGAAGAGGTAGCCGGTGTCCATGCATTCCGGCAGGACGACGAGTTCGGCGCCCTGGCGGACGGCCTCGTCCACATAGGTCGTCATCAGCGCGATGTTGTGGTCGAAATCGCCGAGCTTGGCGAGGGTCTGGACGACGGCGGCGCGAAAGACGGACTTAGGCATCTGGATGCTTCCCTTGTTCGGGTTTCTCGTTGGGGTGTTGCGGCCTCAGCGGACCGCCGCTTCGCGCTGGAACACCTTCAGGCAATGGCTTTTCAGGTCGACGAAGTGCGGATCGGCGACCGCTTCGGTGCCGCGCGGCCAGGCGAGGTCGATGTCGACGATTTCCGCGACGCGGGTCGGCCGCCGGGTCAGCAGCAGCACCTTGTCGGCAAGCTGCACGGCCTCTTCCAGGTCGTGGGAGACGAGGAGCATCGTCGTCCCGGTCTTCAGGAAAATCTTCTGCAACTGCTCGCGCATCGACAGGGTCATTTCGTAGTCGAGGGCGGAGAACGGCTCGTCGAGGAACAGCACCTCCGGATCGGTGACCAGCGCGCGCAGGATCGAGACCGTCTGCTGCTGGCCGCCGGACAGCTGGTAGGGGTAGGCGTTGAGGTCGATGTTGATCTCGAAGTCGGCGAGCAGTTCCTCGATGCGGGCGTCCTGCTCGCGGCGCTTGAGGCCCATGATCTTCAGCGGGTAGCGGATGTTGTCGATCGACCGGAACCACGGGAACAGCGCCTCCCGGTAGTTCTGGAAGACGTAGGAGATCCGCGTCTGGGCGATCGTCTTGCCGTCATAGAGGACGCGGCCGGCGTCGAACGGCATCAGGCCGGAGATCAGGTTGATCAGCGTGCTCTTGCCGCAGCCATTCGGCCCGAACACCGAGATCATCTTGCCTTCCGGCAGGCTGAGGGTGAAGTCCCGGTAGACCACATCCCGGCCGAACGACTTGCTGAGCCCTTCGATGGTGATGAAGGTCTGTCGTTTGCCGGAAGCGGGCGGCGTCGCGGTGCCGTCCGCCGCCTGCTGCCGGGAAGACGGCGCGACGGGTGTCGCGTCGCCTTCTCCGGTGCGGCCGGTGTGTTTCCTTGCGTTCAGCATTGCGGTGACGTTCATGCTCGCAAAGTTCCCTTTCGCGGGGCTGTCCTACGGGCGGCCGGTCGGCTTCAGCCCGCGAGGTCTTCCTTCTTCAGGATCTTTTCCCGGACGTTCATCTTTTCCTTCATGACGCCGAACTCATAGAAGATGTCGACGAAGGCCTGGTAGGAATTGAGGTCCGTCTCGTTGAGATCGTAGAACGGGCGCAGATAGGGCTGGGCCAGAAGGTCGAGCTGGCTTTCCTGGATCGCCGTGTATTTCGGGATGATGACCTTGTACTTCTCGAAGTCGGCGTTGACGAGGTCCGTCGCCTCGTCGATGACCTCGACCACCTTGGCCGCCACTTCCGGGCGCTCCTTCATGAACTTGGTGGTGAGCACGGCAGCGCCCGAATAGAACGGATCGGCGATGACGGAGGCGACCGGGTTGGTCATGGCGCGCTTGGCCTTGCCGGAGGCAACGGCAATCGAGCCGACCGGCTCCAGCGACAGGGTCGCATCGACCGAGCCGCCGGCAACGGCCGGCACCTGCATGGCGACCGCGAGGTCCGTCAGTGTCACGTCCTTGTCGGGATCGAGGCCGGCGGCCTTCACCATCTTCTTGGAAATGGTCCGCCACTGGATGCCGGGCACGTGGCCGAGGGTCTTGCCCTTCAGGTCGGCGAAGGATTCGATGCCGCTGTCCGGCTTGACGATCAGCCCGTCATTGATCAGGCCGACCTTGATGCCGCCGCCCTGCAGGCCGAACACCTTGAAGGTGCCGGGGAATTTCTCTTCCGCCAGCATGGCGATGCCGGCCGCCGCGCCCGGAGGCCCGAAATCGGCCCGGCCGCCGACCAGCGCGTCGATGATGTGGTTCGGCGACTGCATCTTGTTGGAGACGATCTCGATGCAGGCCTTCTCGAACAGCTTTTCCTCAAGCGCGACGTAGTAGGCCGTCGTCTGCATGATCGGCAGCCAGGCCGCGGTGACCGTTTCCATCTTGTCGCAGGCCATCGCCTGGCCCGTGGAGGCGGCCGTGACACCGGCAAGGGCCAGCGCAGACAAAAATTTCTTCATGATGTTTTCTCCGGGTTTGCTCATGACGGAATCCTGTTTCCTGCCCTTTGCGGATTGTGGGGTGAGGGGGCGGCCGGTCAGCGACCGGACCAGTGGACGAAGACGTCCTCGATGACGAGGAAGAAGAGGTTCAGCGCATAGCCGAGCGCACCGGCGATGAGGATCGAGCCGTACATGTCGGTGAGCTGATAGGAGATCTGCGCATCGATGATGCGGTGGCCGAGGCCGTCGACCGCGCCGATGAACATCTCCGCGACGATGATGACGACGAGCGCCATTGAGACGGCCGTGCGCAGGCCGACGAAGGTCTGCGGCAGGGTCTCGTAGAAGATGACGTCGCGGAAGATGCGAAGCTGCGAGGCGCCCATCGACTTTGCCGCCTGGATCCGCGTCGGCCGCGCGTTCATGACGCCGTAGGCCGTGTTGAAGACGACGACGAGCCAGGCCGCGAAGGCCGCGACCGCGATCTTGGCGAAGTCGCCGAGGCCGAACAGGAGCAGGAACAGCGGAAACATCGCCGTTGCCGGGGTCGAGCGGAACAGGTCGATGATGAATTCCAGCGACCGGTAGACCTTGGAATTGGCACCGAGCGCAATGCCCACCGGCACGCCGAAGACGGCGGCGATGGCGAAGGCGTAGCCGACGCGCACCAGCGTGCGCCACAGATCGAACAGCATGTCGCCGCCGACGATGTTGCCGGCAGTGTCGACCAGCGTGTCGACGGGGGAGGGGAGCAAATTCTTGTCGACGAGGTCGAGCGCCCACGCCACCCACCAGATGGCGAAGAGGATCAGCGGCCCGAGCGCAAAGCGGCCAAAGGATTGCAGGGATTGCGAGCCGGCGATGCGGCGAAGCGATCCCTGCGAAGCGTTGGCGGTCCTGTCGGTCGAGCTCATTTCAACCTCGTTTGCTGGAGAGGCGGCGTTGCCGCCGCCGGAGGCTTCTGTCGCGATCTGCCCTTTTCGGGTCGGGTGCGTCCTCTTGCCGCTGACCCTATCGAGGCTTTACGTTGCCGTCTGCTGTTATTTGAACGCGGCACCGGTGCAAAAAACGCAACAGTAGGACGGCGCCATGCGGCACCTGATCACCTATCGCTATGTGGACGAGGTGGCCAAGGCCGGCTCGATCCGCGGCGCGGCGGAGACGCTCAACATCACGCCCTCGGCCCTCAACCGGCGTATTCTGGGGCTGGAAGAGGAACTGGGGGTGCCGCTTTTCGAGCGCCTGCCGCGCGGCGTGCGGCTCAGCACGGCCGGCGAACTGATGATCCACCACATCCGCTCGCAGCTCTCCGACATGGAGCGGGTGCGCTCGCAGATCTCCGATCTCTCCGGCGTCCGGCGCGGCCATGTGGCCGTTGCCTGCAGCCAGGCGCTGCTGCCCTATTTCCTGCCCCAGCAGATCGAGACCTACCGGCGCAGCCACCCGGCGGTGACCTTCGGCGTCTTCGTGCGCGACCGCGAGGCGGCGGAAAACGCCCTGATGGACTATTCGGCGGACGTGGCGCTCGTCTTCGAGCCGGTGAAGCTGGCGGACTTCCACACGCTCCTGATCGTCAAGCAGCCGATCCACGCCATGATGGCGGCCGACCATCCGCTGGCGGACCGCGAGACCGTGCGGCTGTCGGATTGCCTGCAATATCCCTGTGCCATGCCGTCGCTGCCCTATGGCGTCAGGAGCCTGATGGAGGCGGCGGCCAAGCGCCACAACATGCGGCTGAGCCCGCAGGTCCAGTCCGACAGCTTCGATTTCCTGCGCAGCCTCGCCGAACGGGAGGGGTTCATCTCGTTCCAGATCCCGATCGGCCTGCCGCCGGAGGCTTCGCGCAACGGGCTTGCCCACCGACCGATCGACGCCAAGGACGTCGCCTTCGGCCAGCTCCACCTCGCCCAGCTCCGCGGCCGCACGCTGCCGGTCGCCGCCGCCCGTTTCGCCGACCAGTTGGCCGGCGTCTTCGCCGAAAGCTACGAATTCGCCTGAGGCGATGCTCCCCGGCATCAGGCCGCGGCCGGCATCGGCGTCTGCATCTCAAGCCAGGCGACGAAGGCGTCCAGATAGGGCCGCTTCGGCGAGCGCGGGTCGTGGCCCACATGATAGGTCCTGCCGGTGAGGGTGCGGCCGGGGAAGACCTCGGTGAGATGGCCGTCGTCGAGCAGTTGCGGGACGATCTCCAGCGGCACGACCATGGCGCCGCGGCCGGCGAGCGCCGCCTCAAGGGCGATGTAGTTGTGCGGGTAGTGGACCGCGGCTTCCGCTGCCTTGGCTCCGAAGCCGGCGGCATCGAGCCACGCGGCAAGCTCGCCGGGCCGGGTGTCGGCGGCGACGAGATCGCCGGGGCGCAACGCCCCCCGCGCCCCGCGCAGCCGCTCGGCGACGCACCGCGTCGCCACCAGTCCGATGGTCTCGGTGAAGAGCGGCCGGGAGAGGAAATGGGCGGGCATGTCCGCGCCGCGCCGGACCGCGATGTCGAAGGGAATGGTCTGCCAGTTGTCCGGCGTATGGGTCGGCCGGATCTGCGGGTGGACATGGGGGTGGCGGCCGGTGAAGTCCGGCAGGCGCGGGATCAGCCAGCGCATGGCGAAGGTCGCCGGCGCGACGATATCGAGTTCCACGGTGCCGCAGCGCTCGGCGATGCCGGCAAGGGCCCCGTCGATGAGGCTCTCCGCCTCGCGCACGGCCTTTGCCAGGACCTCCGCCTCCGCGGTCGGCATCAGCGTCCGCCCTGTCCGGTTGAACAGCGTGTGGCCGAGATAGTCCTCTAGTATAGATATGTTTTTCGATACTGCACTATGCGTGATGCAAAATTCATTGCCAGCTTTCATGACGCTTTTATGACGGACAACGCTCTCAAATACGAGGAGCGCCTTTACCGGAATTCTTGACCATGGCGATATGTGAGCGGATGGAACATTCATTCGCGTAACTTTCACTTTACCAGAACCATGGCGTCCAACATACCTTCACCGAGATCGAGACAGCGGGTCTTGGAACACCGGGGAAGGCTAGTCCATGGTTGCGACAGTACCGTTACACGAAGTGGCGCGCGGGAATGCCGCGGCCGAGAGCGGCCGCACCGTTACGGTCAACGGGCGCACCTATCGCCTGCCGCGCCGCCCGCTGGCGGTCATCTGCTTCGACGGCTGCGATCCGGCCTATCTGGAGACGGCTGCCGGCACCGGCCTCATCCCGACCATCGATCGCATGGTTCGCGAGGGTTTTTCTGCGACCGCGCTGTCGGCCATGCCGAGCTTCACCAATCCGAACAATCTCTCCGTCGTCTGCGGCGCGCCGCCGAGTGTCCACGGCGTCGCCGGCAATTTCTATCTCGACCGGGAGACCGGCGAGACGGTGATGATGACCGACACCCGCTCGCTGAAGGCGCCGACGGTGCTGGCCGCGCTGGCCCGTGAGGGCGTTTCGACCGCCGTCGTCACCGCGAAGGACAAGCTGCGCCAGGCGCTCGCCCTCGACCTCGACGGCATCTCGGTCTCGGCCGAATGCGCCGACAAGGTGGACGAAGCGACCAACGGCATTGCCGATGTCGCCAGCCTCCTCGACGCGCCGCTGCCCGACCGTTACTCCGCCGACCTCTCGCTCTACGTCCTCGACCTCGGGCTGGAACTGTTGAGGCGGGACAAGGCCCGGCTGCTCTATCTCTCCCTCTCCGACTACGTCCAGCATCGCCATGCGCCCGGCGCGCCGGAGGCCGACGCGTTCCTTGCCGCCGTCGACCGGCGCCTTGCCGCGCTCATCGCCGCCGGCGCCGATATAGGCATCGTCGCCGACCACGGCATGACGGACATGGCCAAGGCGGACGGGACGGCCAATGTGGTGTTCGTCGCCGACGAGATCGCGGCCCGGTTCGGCGAAGGCGCGGCGCGGGTGATCTGCCCCATCACCGATCCCTTCGTGCGCCACCACGGCGCCCTCGGCGGCCTCGTCCGCGTCCACGTGATGACCCCCGACCTCGACCTCGTCGCCCTCGGCGCGTTCCTCGCCAACCTTCCCGGCGCCGAGCGCGTCCTGCCGCGCGAGGAGGCCGCCCGCGTCCTGGAAACGCCGTTGGACTCCGAGGCCGATTTCGTCCTCACGGGCGAGAAGGGCGTCGCCCTCGGCAGCCATGCGGCCGAGCACGACCTTTCCGCGCTCGCCGGCGAACGGCTTCGGTCCCATGGCGGCTTCCACGAGCAGCGCGTGCCGTTCCTGCTCTCCCGCCCGCTTCGCGCCGACTACCGCGAGAAGGCCGGACCCTTGCGCAATTTCGACATCCTCGATTTTGCCCTCAACGGGACGGAGTAAGCCATGCGGCGCTCGGTTGTCGTCATCCTCGACGGTCTGCGGCGCGACTTCGTCGCCCCCGACCTGACGCCGAACCTCTGCCGGATCCGGCAGGAGGCCGAATGGTTTCCCGACCACCGCAGCGTGGTGCCGTCCGTCACCCGCGTTGCCTCGAGCTGCATCGCCACCGGCTGCTACCCGGACGCCCACGGCCTTGAGGGCAATGCGCTGGCGCTCCTGGAAGACGGCCGCCTCGTCGTCCACGATGCCGGCCTGCCGGAGTTCTTCCCGCACCGCAAGCGCGTCACCGGGCGTTCGCTCGACCTCCCGACGCTCTCGGAACGCCTGGCGCCCCATGGCGGCGCGGCGGTCTTTTCCAACGTTTCGCCCGGCGCCGCCTATGCCCAGGACCCGGACGGCTTTGGGACCATGTACCACCGTGCCGGCTCCCATGGGCCGGGGCGCACACCGCTCGATCCGCCCCCGGTCAAGGGCGGCACGGCCGGCGACCGCCACATCGCGGACCGGTTCCTGGAAACGCTGATGTCCGACGCCCCGCCCGCCCACGCCCTGCTATGGCTCTCCGAGCCCGACCTCAGCCAGCACGATTCTGGTATCGGATCGCCGGAGCACCTTGCCGCCCTGCGCGCCGCAGACGAAGAGGCCGGCCGCGTTTTCGATGCGGTCAGCGAGCTTCGTGCTCGCGGCGACGACGTCCTGTTCATCGTCGGCTCCGACCACGGCCACCAGACCGTCGCCGGCATCGTCGACATCGCAGCGGAACTGGACCGGCTCGGCTTCGGCGAAGCGCTTGCCGCCGGCGATATCGCCATCGCCCCGAACGGCACGGCCTTCCTCCTCTATGCGTCCGAGGCGGCCCGCGACCTCGTCCCCGCCCTTGCCGCCGCCGTCGGCGAGCAGCCCTGGGCCGGCGACGTGATCGCAGCGGACGCCCTTGCAACGGTCAACCACACCGACCGGCGCGGCCTTGCGCTCTACGTCTCCATGGCCGCCAGCGAGGAGCTCAATGCCTTCGGCGTGGCGGGGCTCAGCCACACCGCCAAGCCGGTGACCGGCGAGGGCAAGCCCGCCGGCTGCGGCCAGCATGGCGGGCTCGGCCGCTATGAGCAGGCACCGTTCCTGATGATCGCCGGCGCGGGATTTTCCGCCGGCGCAACCCGCAACGAGCCGACCGGCCTCGTCGATATCGCGCCCACCATCCTGGCGCATCTGGGCATCGCCGCAGACGGCATGGCCGGCCGCTCGCTTGCCTCCTCGTCCCCAGCCCAACTGCACCCTGAAAGGAAGTCCCATGCTTAGGTCCGCACTGACGCGAAGGACCGTCCTTGCCGGCGCCGCCGCGCTCGGCATGACGCTGTCCGTCGGCCAGACCCTTGCCGCCGACGAGCCGCACTATGGCGGCACGCTCAATTTCGCCACCCTCGGCCTCGACACCGCCGATCCGCACCGCCACACCGGCTCCATCGGCGTCCAGCAGGTCTATGCCGAGGCGCTCACCTCGATCGCCGACGACGGCTCCGTCAAGCCCTGGCTCGCCGAGAGCTTCAGCGTTTCCGACGACGGCCTGACCTACACCTTCAAGCTCCGCCCGGACGTTACCTTCCACAACGGCGAGACCATGACCGGCGCCGACGTCATGGCCAATTTCGAGCGCATCAAGGCCAACGTCACCAAGGGCTGGCTGGCCAGCGCCATGAAGCAGGTCGACGGCTTTGCCGCCCCCGACGCGACCACCTTCGTCGTCACCATGAAGAAGCCCTACGCGGCGTTCCTCAACCTCATCTCCGAGGCCTGGATCCTGTCGCCGAAATCGCCCGGCTGGGACGCGACCATCACGACGCCGATCGGCACCGGCCCGTTCAAGTTCGGCACCTGGACCCCGCAGGTGGAGCTGATCGCGCCGAAGAACGAGGACTATTGGCAGGCGGGCCTGCCCTATCTCGACGCGGTGCGCTTCGACCTGCGCGGCGCCACGAGTGAAAACGCCCTGGCCCTTCGCTCCGGCGACCTGCAGGTCGCCCGCGTTCCCGGCGATGCCCTGCCGGAGCTGCGCGCCGATCCGAAGATCGACATCCAGTTCCTGAAGGACACCACCTGGTACTTCTGGTCCTTCAACAACCGCTCGCCGAACCCGCCCTTCGACAATCCGAAGGTGCGCGAGGCGGTCGCCTATGCGCTCGACAAGAGCGCCTACATGACCTTCATCGCCGGCGAGGACGGCATCGTCACCAACCAGATGGCGATCCCTGGCAACTTCTATTACGACGAGGCCCTCGGCAACGCCGACCGGCACGCCAAGCCGGACCTTGAAAAGGCGAAGGCCATGCTCGCCGAGGAGGGCGTCGTGCCGGAAGAGACGACGATGAAGGTCGTCTCCTGGCAGGAGCCCTATTCGGAAGTCGCCGTGCAGATGCTGAAGAAGCTCGGCTTCAAGGTCGAGCACGAGGCCCTCGACGACCTCGGCACCCAGAAGATGCTCGGCGAGTACAAGTGGGACCTGGCGCCGATGGCCTCCGGTCCGCGCGCCGACATCTTCCTGCGCTTCGTGCGCTTCATGTCCGACGGCCCGAACCCGGTGTTGTGGGGCGGCGTGCAGGACCCCGAACTCGACGCCATGATCACCGACGCGGTGACTACCGTCGACGCCGATGCGCGCCGCGAGAAGTACCTCAAAGCCTGGAAGCGGATCATGGACCGCTACTACTCGGTCGTGGTCGGCCATGCCTCCAACGCCTTCGGCGTGCGCGGCGAGGTCAAGGGTTTTGAGACCGGCTTCACCTGGTCGCCGAACCGGGTCGATGGCGGTCTCGCCTTCACCTGGCTCGCCAGCGGGAAGTAAGACCGATGCACGGCAACGCCTTGGCCGACAAGATGGCGGAGACCGCGCCGGGCGCCCTGTCCGCGACGGCGAAGCCGCCGGCCGAGGCGTCCGCCCGTGACACCGCGAAGGCCAGGGCCCCGTTCTCCCTGCGGGGCCCTGGTCGCACGCTCCTGACTGTCCTCCCCCTCGCGATTGTCGTCCTGGCCCTCCTCGTCGCCATTCTCGGACCGACGCTCGGTGGGCTCGATCCCTTCGAGCAGGACCTGCTTGAGCGCAACAAGGGCCCGAGCGAGGTCTATCTCCTCGGCACCGACCATCTTGGCCGCGACGTGCTTGCCCGGCTGATCGTCGGCACGCGGCTGAGCCTGGAAGCCGGCCTCGGCGGCGTCGTGGTCGCCCTTGCCCTCGGCGGGCTCCTCGGCTTTGCCGCCTCGGTCGCGGGCGGTGTGGCCGAGACGGCCTTTTACGCCTTCGTCGATCTCATCCGCGCCATGCCGGGCGTGTTGCTGGCGCTGTTGCTGGTCGTTGCCCTCGGCGCCGGCCTAGGCCCGGTGACCGTCGCCCTCGGCGTCACCTTCGCGCCGATATTTGCCTATGTGGCGCGCGCCACCTACCGGCGGGAACTGGCGATGGACTACGTCACCGCCGCCGAAAGCTTCGGTGCCAGCGGCTGGCGCATCCTCATGACCCACATCCTGCCGAACGTCTCGGGCGCCTTCGTCACCCAGGGTGCCATCGTGCTGCCGCGCTGCATCGTCACGGAATCGGTGCTCAGCTTCCTCGGCCTCGGCGTCGAGCCGGACACCCCGACCTGGGGCCGCATGATCGCCCAGGCCAGCCAGTTCATCGAGCGCAACCCCGTCGCCGTCCTGGCGCCGGTGATCGCCCTGTCCCTGCTGACCATCTCGCTCGCCCTCCTCGGCGACCGCCTGCGCCGCCGCCTCGACCCCCGGCGCATCGACGAGGGAGCCGCAGCATGACGGGCCGCTTCGTCCTCATAGGCACCACGGTCCTGCGCTCCGCCTTTCTGGTTCTCGGCATGGCGGTGCTGATCTTCTTCCTGGTGCGGATCATCCCCGGCGACGTCGTCGATCTCGTCAGCATCGAGGGCGGCCTCACCGAAGAGGCCCAGCAGCAACTGCGCCAGGAACTCGGCCTTGACCGCAGCAAGCCGGAACAGTTGCTGATCTGGCTGTCCCATATGGCGGAAGGCGATCTGGGGCTTTCGGTGCGCTTCCAGCGCCCGGTCGCCGACCTCGTCACCCGCGCCCTGCCGACGACCCTGGCGCTCGCCTCGCTGAGCTTCGCGATCGGCCTCGCGCTCGCCATCGGCGTTGCCGTTGCCGCCGTCATCTGGCCGCGCTCGGCCTTTCCCGCGCTCGTCAATGCGGTCAATGTCTGGTCGATCGCCATGCCGACCTTCTGCGCCGGCATTCTCGGTATTCTCCTGTTCGTCCTCTGGCTCGGCTGGATGCCGCTGCTCGGCAACATGGTGCTGCCGAGCCTCATCATCGGCCTCGACGTCGCCGGCCAGATCGTCAAGCCGCTGCACGAGGACCTGAAGGAGGCGGCGACCGCGCCCTATATCCGCACGGCCCACGCCAAGGGCCTCGACCGGGCGACCATCGTCTGGCGCCACATCCTGCCCAATTCCCTGAGCGTGGTGATCGCGCTTTCCGGCCTGATCGCCACCGGCCTCGTCGGCGGCACCATCACCATGGAGGTGCTGTTCGGCCTGCCGGGCATCGGCAAGCTGGCCCTCGATTCGGTGCTCGGCCGCGACTACCCGACCATCCAGGCCGTCGCCGTGCTGCTCGCCGGCTCGGTCGTTGCCATCAACGCCGTCATGGGCATCGTCGCCCGCCTGTTCGATCCGAAGCTGAAGACATGACCGGGACACACGCCGAACCGATCCTGACGGTCGAGGACCTGCGCGTCGCCTTTGCCGACCGGGACCGCAGGACGGTCGCTGTCGACGGCATTTCGTTCAGCGTCCGGCGCGGCGAGACCCTTTCCATCGTCGGCGAATCGGGGTCGGGGAAATCGGTCACCGCGCTCGCCATACTGCGGCTCGTCGAACTCGCCGGCGGCAGCATCGAGACCGGAAAGGTGCTGTTCGCCGAGACGGCCGGAACCCCGCCGCTCGACCTCGTCGGCGCCGACCGGAGCACCTTGAGGGGCCTGCGCGGCCGCGCCGTCTCCATGGTGTTTCAGGAACCCATGTCCTCGCTCAACCCGGCACACACCGTCGGCGACCAGATCGCCGAGGTCGTCCGCCGGCACGAGCGGGTCGACAAGGCCGAAGCGATGCGCCGCGCGGTCGCGCTTTTGGGGCGCGTCCACCTGCCGGACGCCGAGCGCCGCATCACATCCTATCCGCATGAACTCTCCGGCGGCATGCAGCAGCGGGTCATGATCGCCATGGCGCTCGCGCTGAAGCCGGCGCTCCTGATCGCCGATGAGCCGACCACCGCCCTCGACGTCACCATCCAGGCCGGCATCCTCGACCTGATCCGCGAGTTGAAGGCCGAGACCGGCATGTCGGTCCTCTTCATCACCCACGACATGGGCGTCGTCGCCGAACTCGCCGACCGGGTCGTCGTCATGCGCCACGGCCGGATCGTGGAGGAGAACGACGTCGCGTCCCTGTTCCGGGCTCCTGAGCACCCCTATACGCGGCAGCTTCTCGCAGCTGCGACCATGGCCGGCGCACGCCGCCTGCCGGCAATCGCATCCGCGCCCGAGACCTTTGCGGCCGATGGCGCCGGAGCCCCGCTCCTTGAAGTCCGCGACCTCGTCACCCAGTATCCGGTCAAGGGCGCTGGCTTCAAACGATCAAAAACCCATTTCCGCGCCGTCGACGGCGTCTCCCTCGACATCCGTTCTGGCGAAATCCTCGCCATCGTCGGCGAATCCGGCTCCGGCAAGTCGACGCTCGGCAAATCGATCCTGCGCCTCGTTGAGCCGGCATCCGGCGGAATCCGCCTTGCCGGCACTGACATCCTCGGCCTGAAAAAGCCGGAGCTACGGCGCCTGCGGCGGCACATGCAGATGGTCTTCCAGGACCCGTTCGGCTCGCTCAATCCGCGCCGCACGGCGTTTTCCCAGATCGCCGAACCCCTCGTCATCCATGGCGTCGCAAAGGGCGCGGACCTTGCCGACCGGGTCGAGGGGCTGGCCCAGCGCGTCGGCATTCCGGTCGACATGCTCGCGCGCTATCCGCACGCCTTTTCCGGCGGCCAGCGCCAGCGGCTGTGCATTGCCCGTGCGCTCGCCCTGTCGCCGAAGCTGATTGTCGCCGACGAGGCGGTCTCGGCCCTCGATGCCTCGATCCGGGCGCAGGTCTTGGAACTGATGCTGGAGCTGCAGCGCGAGATGGGCCTGACCTACCTGTTCATCTCCCATGACATCGGCGTGGTGCGCCAGATCAGCGACCGCGTCGGCGTCATGTATCGCGGCAGGCTGGTCGAGCTGGGCGAGACGGAGGCCGTGTGCTCCGCGCCGGCCCATGCCTACACCAAGACGCTTCTCGACGCCGTGCCCGTCGCCGATCCGGCGGCCGCCCGGCGCATACGCCGTGTCGCGCGGATGGCGGAGCCTGCCGTGTGAGCCCGGTGTCCGCGCGCCGGAAGCGGCTCCGGGCGACGGCCTGCCGCCCGCTCAGGTCAAAAGCGCATCGATATTCCAGACATGGCCGCCGATCGAGATCTTCTCGATGCCGACGAGGTGGTCGGTGCCAAGGTTTCCGGTGGTATCGGTGATGTCATAGCTGTCGGCGCCGGTCCTGGTGACCTCGAAGTGGTCGATCGAGCCGCCATAGCCCGCGATGTCGGTTCCGTCGCCGCCTTGGATCGTGTCGTCGCCGACCCCGCCATAGAACCTATCGTTGCCGCCATTGCCGACGAGCAGGTCGTCGCCGTCATTGCCGGCGAGGGTGTCGCTGCCGCCGCCGCCGAACAGCCGGTCATTGCCGTCATTGCCGAACAACAGGTCGTTTCCGTCATTGCCGGCGAGGGTGTCATTGCCGCCGCCACCGAACAACTGGTCGTTGCCGGTGCCGCCGGAAAGCTTGTCGTTTCCGTCGTTTCCGGCGAGGGTGTCATTGCCGCCGCCGCCGAACAACTGGTCGCTGCCGGTGCCGCCGTAGAGCGTGTCGTTGCCGTCGTTTCCGGCGAGGGTGTCGTTGCCGCCGCCCCCGAACAACTGATCGTTGCCGCCGTTGCCGAACAGCAGGTCTCTGCCGTCATTTCCGGCGAGGGTGTCGTTGCCGCCGCCCCCGAACAGCCGGTCGTTGCCGTCATTGCCGAACATCAGGTCTCTGCCGTCGTTTCCGGCGAGGGTATCGTCGTTGCCGCCTCCGAACAGGCGGTCGTTGGCGGTGCCGCCGGAGAGCTCGTCGTCGCCGGCGTTGCCCGCAAGGGTGTCGTTGCCGCCGCCCCCGAGGACGGAATCGCCGCCGCTGCCGCCGGCAAGCTCGTTGTCGCCGCTTTGGCCGGCGATCACGTTGGCAAGGCCGTTCCCGGTGCCGTTCAGGTCGTTGCCACCCAGAAGAAGCAGGTCCTCGACGCCGGCCGAGAGCGCTTGGGACACCGAACTGCGAACCGTATCGTCGCCCGCGCCGCCATTTTCCACGATGCGGTCGCCCGCATTGTCGACGATGTAGGTATCGTTGCCGGTACCGCCGCCCATGGTGTCGGCGCCGCTGCCGCCGTCGACCGTGTCGTTTCCGGCGCCGCCGTTCAGCGTGTTGCTGCCGCTGTTGCCGGTGATCTCGTTGGCCTGCCCGTTGCCTGTGCCGCTGATGTTGGCGCTGCCTTGCAGGATCAGGTTTTCGATATTGTCGGAAAGGGTGAAGTCGGCCGAGGCGCGCACCGTATCGGTGCCTTCGCCGCTCTGCTCGGTAACGGTGTCGCCGGTGGAATCGACGTCGTAGATGTCGTCGCCCCCGCCGCCGGACATGTCGTCGTCGCCGCCGCCGCCGTCGAGATAGTCGTTGCTGTCACCGCCGATGAGCGTGTCGTCGCCGCCGGCGCCGTTGAGGGTGTCCTCGCCCTCAAGCCCGGTCAGCACATTGGCATTGCCGTCGCCGTTGATGGTGCCGCCCTGGCGCCGGGCGACGGCATCGGTGGTCTGCAGGAAATTGGTGGCGCCGGTCTGGAAGTCGGAGATCTCGATCGTGTCGCCGCGTGGGTCCCAGATCGAGGCGAAGATCTCGCCCCCCTCGCTCCAGGTGAACAACAGGCGGCCGTCCGCGGTGACGCTGATGTCGGTCTCGCCGGTGCTGCCGGTGGCCGGGTTGAAGACGGCGCCGTTCGTCGTGCCGTCGGCGTTGTAGGCCTGGGCGCGCTGGCCGACGCTCTCGTCGTTCCAGACGACGACGAAGCCGCCGTCGGGCAGCGCGATCACATCCGGTTCGTCTTCCACGGCGGCGGTGGAGGCGACGGTGATCTGGGACTGGAGCACGCTGGCATCCGCGTTCATGACGCGGGCGACGATGTCGCCATTGTTGGCGCCATCCGTCCAGACCGCAACGGCACCGCCATTCGCCAGCGAGGCGATGTGTGGCGTCCCTTCGTTGCCTATCGCGATATTCTCGCGCTCGTTGACCAGGGTGCCGTCGGGCTGGAACACCCGGATGTCGAGGCTCGTGGCCGGCCCGTCGAAATCCCGGTAGACGCTGACATAGTTGCCGTCAGCGAGGACCGCGATGTCGCCCAGGTCCTGGACGTCCGCGGCATTCTGGGCCGCGTCGAACTCCGCGCTCTGGGTGAATGTGCCGCCGCCCGGGGTCGTCATGTCCACCAACACGGCGCTGACGTTCGTGTCGCCGGAGGCGAGATCGGTATAGGTCACCACGAAGTCGTTGGTGGTCAGGTCCAGCGCGATCTGGGGATTGGAGAGCGAGTCCGCCGCGGCGGTCTCGATGGCCACTTCGTTGGCGGCGCGGAAGGCACCGGTCTGGTAAAACATTTCCCAGACGATGCTCGTCTCGTCGGTATCGACGCTGTCGTGGTCGACATAGGTTGCGACCCAGCCGCCGAGGCTGTCGGCGGCAATGTCGAAGTCGCTTTCGTCGTCGAAGGCTCTAAGCGCATTCATCTGGAACGAGTCGACGGCGACATTGCCCTCGGCGTCGAAGATCTTGGCGACAATGTCGGGGCCGGCACTCGATGCGACGCCCTCGGTCGCTTCCTGCCAGGCAACGAGGAAACGGCCATTCGACAGACCGACGATTTGCGGCTGGTCCTGATCACCGGTTGCGGCGGTTCCGGTGTTGACCTGAAATTCCGCGAGCCATTCCGTCGGCGTTGCCATGCATTTACTCCATACCGTGCATGCACCGGATGCTGTCATGTTTGCGACTTATTGTCACTCAACCTCAGACGGCGTGCGTTTCGGCTGTCGCCGGGTCGCAGCGGTGCCGCGGGACAAGCGCAGGCAGGGGAATGCAACGCTGATCGGACCGCGGAATGCGGGAGCCCGTCGTCACGATGGGCGAACGGCGGTTCGTGCAGGAATGATCGAGCCGGTCCCCTCAGATGGGACCTGTTCGGGAAACGGTCAGATCAGAATCCGCGCCGACGGTCGATGGTGTGCTCGATGGGTCGCCCCGACCTGTGGTTCCGGATCGCCGCGATCACCTGGCGCGCGGCGTCGTCCGGCTGGCTGGCGCTCGCCGTATGGGGGGTGACGAGGACGCGCGGATGGCCGAGCAGGGGATGGGACGGCGCCGGCGGCTCTTCGTTGAGGACGTCGAGCATCGCACTGTCGATCCGGCCGCTCTCCAATGCGGCCAGCAGGTCGGCCTCGACGAGGTGACCGCCGCGGCCCGCGTTTAGGATCCTCGCTCCCCTTGGCAGGCGGGCGAACAGGTCGCCGTTGAGGATGCCGCGGGTCTCGGGCGTCAGCGGCAGCATGCACACGACGATCTCGCAGCCCTCCAGGAACGCGTCGAGACCGTCGTCGCCCGCATGGCAGCGGACATTGGCGATGTCCTTCCGGGTCCGGCTCCAGCCGCGCGTTTTAAAGCCGAGAAGCGCGATCTGCTCGGCCGCGGCACGGCCCAGCACGCCGAGCCCGAGAATGCCGACGACCCGGTCCCGCGCCCGGCGGATCGACCGCGTCGTCCAGACGCCCCGACGGGTCTCTCCCAGATAGGCGGGCAGATCGCGGTGCAGGGCCAGGACCCCCATGGTGACGTATTCGGCCATGGACCGCGTCACGTCGTCGGCGACCATGCGCACGACGACGACATCCTCGGGGATGTGTTCCAGGGGCAGGTGATCGATGCCCGCGCCCATGGAAAAGACGGCCTCCAGCCGGGGCATGCGCCGCATGATGTCGGCCGGCGGGCGCCAGGCGACCAGATAGCGCGTTGCGGAAAGATCGGCCGTCTCGTCCCAGTCGGCCAGGATCAGGTCCGGCGCCTCCTCCGCAAAGATCGCATGCCAGGCGGGACCGTGGGCGGAATCCGTCTTCAGGACGACCGGTATGGACGCGGCATCGGGCATCTCCGTTTGCTCCATGTGCTGTTCGCTGGCGTCTGGCACCTAGGGGCTTGGCTGTGCCGGCGCTCGATCCCGCCGGGGCCGTGATATCCAAAGTCCGAAGCCGACCATGGCGATCCCGACCAGGTGATAGGCGCGGATCTGCTCGCCGAGGATGACGATCGACAACACGCTTCCGATCACCGGCATCAGGTGCAGATAGGGCGAGGCCCGGTTGGCCCCGATCAGTTCGACGCCCCGGTTGAAGAACAGGAGCGCCAGCACCGAGGCGCAGACCGCGAGATAAAGCACCAGGGCGACATCGCCGGCCGCGACCGGGCGCGCCATCGGCCGGGAAAAGAGAAAGTAGCAGGGTGTCAGGAAGACGAGCCCGAGGCCGAAGATGACGAACAGGAAGCTCATCGCGGAAAGGCGGGGCCGTTTGCGCAGGAGCGCGAAATAGCACGCGTTGCCCAGAACGGCGACGAGCACGTAAAGGCTGCCGGCTCCCAGATCGACGGCCGACAGCCGGTCGAGCGAGCCGTGCGTGAGAATGACGAGAACGCCGGCAAGTGACGAGGCAAGACCGATGCCCTGGCGGCTGCTGATCGTGTCCCTGAAGAGCAGATAGCCCATCGCCATGATGGCAATGGGCATCGTCGACTGCAAAAGCAGCGCATTGATTGCGGTGGTCTGTTCCAGGCCGAGATAGACGAGCGTGTTGTAGAGCGTCACCGACAGGAAGCCGAACAGGCAGAGCATCGGCAGGTTGGCCAGGATGACGGGCAACTCGCGGAGCGCCTGGCGGACGCAGAACGGAAAGATCAGCAGAAAGGCGACGAGCCAGCGCCAGTAGGCAAGGCCCCAGGGGTCCAGCCCGCCGGGCATGTCGGCGACGGCCCGTCCGATGATGAAATTTCCGGCCCAGAAAAGGTTGGCCAGCGCCAGCAGTAGCGGCGCCACCGACCACAGCCGCGTGACCCACGCGCGTCCCGGCAGGCGGACGTTTTCGGACTGCACGGTCATGTCAGCAGGTCGCGATGCCGATGATCTCGATCCTGATCCGCTCGTCGGCCATCTCCGTGACGCCGCACATCCGGGCCGGTGCGCGCTCCTTGTCGATCCAGGCATCCCAGACGGCGTTCATCGCGTCGTAGTCGTCCATGGTCTTCAGCCAGATCGTCGCCTGGACGAGCTTGTCGCGGCTGCTGCCCGCTTCTTTCAGGACGGCGTCGATCCGGGCGAGCGTCTCGCGCGTCTGGGCGGTGATGTCGCCATCCCAGTCGTTGGCGACCTGTCCGCCCAGATAGACCGCACCATTGGCGACGACCGCGCGCGACCGGCGGCCGTTATTGTCGATATGTTTCATGCTGGTTCTTGTCCGTTGAAAGAAAGGTTGGGGGATCAGTCGCGACCGCGCCGGGCAAAGGCCGGCGGGTCGAAGGCGCACACCGGGGGGAGGGTGCTGCGATAGGGTTCGACCTCGACGAGGCAGGACTGCGCGGACGGCCCCTGGGACAGCCGCGAGGTGCCGTGGTCGGCGGTCAAAACGTTGGGGTTTCCGTGCCGGTCGAGCGGCCGGTCCGATCCGTCGTCGGCCGGGTCGTACCAGGCGCCCGTGGAAAGCTGGACGACGCCGGGCAGGATGTCGTCGGTCAGCTCCACCGCGGCGAGGCACGCCCCGCGCCCGTTGAAGACCCGGACGACACTGCCCTCGGCAATGCCGCGGGCGGCCGCGTCCTTTGCATGCATTCGCATCACCTCCCGGTCGTGCCTCTTGGCGGCGCGCGAATGGCTGCCGAGGTCGTACTGGCTGTGCAGGCGGGTCTTCGGCTGGTTGGAGATGAGGTGCAGCGGATAGGTGCCGGCCGCTTCCGCGCCGAGCCATTCGCGCGGCGGCAGCCAGGCCGGGTGGCCGGGGCAGTCGTCGTAGCCGAAGCCGGCGATGCGCTCCGAGAACAGCTCGATCCGGCCCGACGGCGTCGCCAGGCCCGCCGCCTCGGGCGCGGCGCGGAACTCCGCCAGGAGGTCGCCCTGGTCGTCGAGGTCAGGCGCGGGCAGCATCACCAGGCCATCGCGCCAGAAGGTCTCGAAGTCGGGCAGAGCGATGTCGGCGGCGGCCGCCTTGTCGCGTCCCGCCTCATAGAGGTGGCGAAGCCATCCCTCCACGTCCCGCCCTTCGGTGAAGGCGTCCGCCGCGCCGAGCCGGGCGGCAAGCGCGGAAAAGATCGCATAGTCATCGCGGGCCTCGCCCGCCGGTTCGGCCACCTTGTGGGAGGCGGCGATGAAGCGGTCGCGGCTCGATGCGGCAAGGTCGTTGCGCTCCAGGGCCGTCGTCGCCGGAAAGACGATGTCGGCATGGCGCGCCAGCGGGTTCCACCAGCTATCGTTGACGATGACGGCTTCCGGCTTCTGCCAGGCCCGCCGCAGCCGGTTGAGGTCCTGGTGGTGATGGAAGGGATTGCCCCCCGCCCAATAGACGAGCCTCAGGTCCGGATAGCGCCGGTCCATGCCGTTGAAGGCGTAGGGTTCGCCCGGATGCAGCAGCGCATCGGCGATCCGCGCGACGGGAATGTAGTCGGCGACCGGATTGTCGAGCTGCGGCAGCGAGGGAAAGGACAGCTTCGGCACCGGATTGCCGATGCCGTTGACGGAGGCATAGCCGAAACCGAAGCCGCCGCCGGCAAGCCCGATCTGGCCGAGCATCGCCGCCAGCGCGATGGCCATCCAGTAGGGCTGCTCGCCGCTATCGGCGCGCTGCAGCGACCAGGCCACCATCAGGAAGGCGCGGCTCGACGCGGCAGCGAGCGCCAGGTCGCGGATCGTGGCGGCGGGAACGCCGGTGATCCCTTCGGCCCATTGCGGCGTCTTCGCAACGCCGTCGCTGGTGCCGGTGACATAGGCGACGAGCGTCTCGAAGCCGACCGTGCAGCGGTCGAGGAAACCGGTCGCGACGCGATCCTCAGCGATCAGCACATGCGCCATCGCCAGCATCAGGGCCGTGTCCGTGCCGGGCCGGATCGGCAGCCATTCGACACCGTCTCCCGCGGTGTCGTCGCGGATCGGCGAGACGGAGACGAGCCGCGCGCCGCGCTGCCGGAGCGCGCCAAGATTCTCATCAAGGATATGCCGGGCGATGCCGCCCGAACTCACCTGCGCGTTCTTCCAGGGAACGCCGCCGAACATGATCAGCGTCTCGGTGTGCGCCGCGATCCGCGGCCAGCTCGTATGCGCGGAGACGAGGCCGCGCTTGTCGCCGACGACATGGGGAACGATGGTGTCGGCCGCGGCATAGCTGTAGTTCTGGATCGAGCGGACATAGCCGCCGACGGAATTCAGGAAGCGATGGATCTGGCTCTGGGCGTGGTGGAAGCGGCCGGCCGACGCCCAGCCGTAGGATCCGCCATAGATGGCGCCGTTGCCGTGCTCCCGGCGCACCCTGTCGATTTCGCCGGCGGCAAGGTCGAGGGCCTCGTCGAACGGCACCTCGATGAACGGCTCGAAACCCCGCCCCCTGCCGTCGGTCTCCAGGCGACCTTCTTCGCGGGCGGCGAGGAAGGAGGCGCGAATGGCGGGCCGCTCGATCCGGGCGGGCGCCGTCAGCGCATCGATCATGCCGTCGGCAATGGGCGAGGGATCGGGGTCCTCGGCGATGGGGCTGAGCGCCACCGGGCGCCCGTCCCGCATCTCTGCGTGGTAGGTGCCCCAATGGGTGACGACGACGGGCCGGTCCGGTGACTGCAGCATGCTTTTCGGTGAACTCTCGGCTTTTTGAGGAAATCAGCGCTTGCCGGCCGGCTGTCCGGCCGATCGCGACCAGTCGTCGACAAGCCGCCAGGCAACGGCGAAATGGGCCCGCTGCAGGGCCGCCATCTGCACGGTGTCCCGGGCGCGCAACGCCTTGATCAGCGCATGGTGCTCGTCGGCCCGCGACAACCATTTCTGCTGCGCCAGAATGGAGAGGTACCGCACGCGGTGGAGCCTGAGGCTGAGGTTCGAATGGATCTCGATGAGGGTACGGTTGCGCGACGCCGCGATGATCGCCAGGTGGAAAGCCTGGTTGGCATGGAAGTATTTCAGGCGGTTCTGCTCCGCCGCCGCCTCTTCCATGATCTCCTGGTAGCGCTCGATCTTCAGGAAGTCGGTTTCGCTGCCCTTGCGGCAGGCCGCTTCGCCGCCGAGAACGTCCAGCTCGCAATAGACCGACAGCATGTCGGTGATGTCGTCGAGGCTGTTGTCGACGACGACGGCGCCGCGATTGGGGATGAGGTCGACGAGGCCCTCGACCGACAGGAGCTTGAGGGCGTCACGCATCGGCGTGCGCGAGACCTTCAACTGTTCGGCGATGGCGCGCTCGCGGATCGGTTCGCCCGGCTTCATCAGGTCGTGGATGATCTGATGGCGGATGTAGCCCGCGATCCTGTCGGGCAGTGGCAGGCGGCTGTCGGCGAAGGACTCGCTTCCGTCGCCCATGTTCAGCAGCATCTCGGCAAGGCTCAAAGCCTGGTCACGTTGCGGCCGTGAAGCCGATCCCGAACCCTCCAGTCCCCACATCACGAGTCCTCCCTTTGGGCGTGCGTCATGCCGCCGATGTCTCCGAGCGTGACGGGCTTCACCGGCATGCGCAGGCGAAAATAGCCGACGTCGGCCGCGCTGCGGCCGGACAGATCGGAGATGACGGCCCCGATGCTGTGCCCGCACATGCGGCCCTGGCAGGGGCCCATCCCCGCTCGGGTGAAACTCTTCAACTGATTGGGTCCCGGGCAGCCTTCCGCCACCGCGTCGGCCACGGCGCCCCGGCGCACTTCCTCGCAGCGGCAGAGGATCGTCGCCTCGTCCTGCGGTGCCAGGTCGGTATCGGCGGGACGGTAAAGCCGGTCGAGGAACGGACGCGGCGCCATTTCGGCACCGATCCGGCGCAGCAATGGCGCCGAGCGGGCGGCAAAGGCCGCAGCGTCCAGCCGGCCGAGATCGTGCGCGGCGGCAAGTGTTGCCAGCCGGCCGGAGAGCTCGGCGACCTTGGCGCCGCCGATGCCGGCGCCGTCGCCGGCGGCCAGCAGCCAGGGCAGGCTCGTGCGACCATGGGTATCGCGGTCGACCACCCAGCAGAGCTGCACCTCGTCCCATTGATGCGCGGCGCGGGCCGCCATCGTCATGTTGGGGTTGGGAACGACGCCCTGATGGAGAAAGACGTGCCGGCATTCAAGGCGCCGGCGCTGCCCCGATGCACCCTGCCGCCAGGTCACGGCCGCGACCCGCTCCTCGCCCTCAAGCGCGATGTCCTTTGCGCCGTGGATCACCTTCGTTCCCGAGCGGCGGATCTGCGCCAGCATGCGAAGGCCCTTGGCGATGTAGCCGGACTGCCGGAGGGCCATCGGCAGATGGGGCAGGGCAGCCCATTTCGCGGCCGGGCTGGCGGTGTCGATGATGGCCTCGATGCGGGCGCCAGCGTTCAGATACTGGACGGCGACGAGATAGAGGAGCGGTCCGGTGCCGATGAATACGGCGTCGTCGGCGAGGAGGCCTGACCCCTTGAGCAGGAGTTGGGCGGCCCCGGCCGTCATCACGCCCGGCAAGGTCCATCCGGGCAGGGGGTAGGGGCGCTCCATCGCCCCGGTCGCCACCAGCACCCGCGATGCGGCGATGTCTCCGCCGCCGTCGGCGCCGGCATAGGAGACGCCGTCCTCGGAAATCTGCCAGACCGTGGCGCCCGACCGGTAGTCGGCGCCGGAGTGGGTGAACGCATCGACGAGCGGCAGGCCGCCAAGGTAATCCGGACCCAGCACCGCATCGCGGGCTGATGTGCGCGGCGCCGTGATGGCGTGGTAGATCTGGCCGCCCGGCCCGGGCTTTTCATCCAGCACGACGGCTTTCAAGCCGAGGGCCGACGCCTCGCTTGCCGCCGCCATGCCTGCCGGCCCGGCGCCCACCACGGCAAGATCGTAGGAAGAACGGTTCACCGGATCACTCCCCGCCATGCTGAGGGCCGGGCAAGCGGGCGCCGTTCTGGCGTTCCACCACCATGCCGGCGCGGACCGTTTCCAGGCAGGTCTGCCGGTTCGGCACGCCGTCGACGATCGCCAGGCAGTCGAAGCATACGCCCATCATGCAGTAGGGCATGCGTCCGGCGCCGCTGACCGGCGTGGTGCGGAACGGCTCGACCTCTGCGGCAAGAAGCGCGGCGGCGAGGTTTTCCCCCAGCCGCGCTTCGATGCGCCGGTCGTCGACGACGATCTCGACGATCGGGCCGGCGACTTCGTCAAACCGTCTGAACATGGAAACGCTCCGGTGAAAAGGCTGAGAACCGGTCCGCCGGCAACGACCCCGATCTGAGGCTGTCGACGAACCCGCGGGCGTGGAAGGGGGCGAGGGTGACGCCGGAATGGACGCAGACCACGAAGGCGCTGCCGTCGGGACTGGCCTGGTAGACCGGAACACCGTCGGGCGTCATGATCCGCAGCGCGCCCCAGGCGCGCACCACCCGCACGTCGCGCAGCAACGGAAATGCGGCAACGGCCTTTTGCGCCGTGTCGCGCATGACCGGCAGGCTGGTGCCGTCGTCAAGGCCGACCTCTTCCACGGACTCCCCGAAGATGCACCCGCCCTCAAGGGTCTGGCGGATGAAGTTCGTGCCGCAGGCAAGGAACGGGCGGACCTTTTCCGTGACCATGATCTGGCCCCGGACCGGGCGGACGGGACCGTCGAGCCCGACCATCGGCGCAAGATGCGCATTGCCGAGCCCGGCGGCGAGGACCAGCCGGCCGGCACGGACCGTTCCAGCCGTCGTCTCGGCCGCATAGCCGTCGCCGTCGCGGGCGACGGAGGTGACGCCATGGTGCGGCAGATAGCGGGCTCCGAGGTCCTTTGCTGCCTTGATGAGCGCGCGCAGCAGCAGGAGCGGGTTCGCCGTGCCGTCGTCCGGGCAGAACGTCGCGCCGGCCACCTGCGGCCCGATATCCGGCAGGCGTTGCCGCAGGTCCGCCAGGTCGAGCGCCTCGAAGACGCTCTTGATGCGGGCCTCGGCGTTGGACTGTTCGAGGACGGCGACCCGCTTTGCAAGGTCCTCCGGACTGAAGCAGATGTAGGCAGCCCCCGGTCGGCGGAAATGCAGGTCGATCCCGGTCTCTGCGGCGAGGTCTTCGGCAAAATCCGCCCAATCGTTGGCTGCGCCGCGGGTGAGGTCGGCATAGGCGGGACATGTTGCCCCTTTGCCCTGCACCCAGACATTGCCAAAATTGCCGCGCGCGGCGCGAAACGCCACGTCTCCCTCGTCGAGGAGGGCGACGCGCTCGCCGCTGCGGGCAAGGCCGTAGGCGATCGCCGCACCGACGATCCCCCCACCGACGATCATGTAGTCGGGTTCGCTCATCGTGCCATCAGAACATTGCGTAGCGGCGCGGCTTCAGGCTCGCCTGGAACGCGTTGACCATGGTGACGGTATCGAACACCTGCAGGCCGGTGGCCTCGGCGATATAGGAGGCGAACGGGGCGAGGTTGGTGCATTCCAAGACGATCGCGCCGATCTCGGGATTGTCGGCGACGAACCGCTTCGCCGTCGCGACCACTTCCTCCTTCAGCGTCTCGTAGCTGACGGAGGTGTCGCCCTGTTTGATCCAGCGGACGAAGTTGGAGTCCTGCGGCACGCCGACGACCGGGGTATCCTGGGCGATGCCGACGGCCTCCAGGTACGGCCCGTTCAGGACATCGCCGTTGTAGGTCATGATCCCGACCTTCTTACCCGACGGCAGCAGGCGCTCGACCATCGGCACCTGCAGCAGGCTGGACGTGGCGACCGGCACCGGGCAGTGGTCGGCCAGTTCGCGCTGGTAGATCGACAGGAAGCCGCAGGTCGTGGTGATGCCGTCGACGCCGGCCGCGACCAGCTCGTCGGCCGCGCGCTTGAACGGATCCAGCAGGCTGACATTGTGCAGGTCGGTCATCTTGGAGGGCACCGCGTCCGTCACGATCTTGTACTGGACGGGAAAGTCCCAGGTCATCGCGTTGCCGATGTCGCCGAGATATCGCTGGAAGGTGCTGTTGACCATCAGGATGCCGAGAGACACGCCGTAATAGGTCTTCTGGCGGGAGTGCATGTTTCTGTCCTTATTCATCGTGTTCGTTGAAAGGCTGCAAGCGGAACCGTTCCTCACAGCGCGGTCCGGAAGCTGACGTCGCGCAACCGGGGGCCGTAGAGCGTTGCAAGGAGAAGGCCGTATCCGGCCAGTCCGCGGATGAGTTCCGGCGCCGAGTGCCAGAGCGCGCAGGCGGCCCCGCCGAAGAACAGGACCAGCCGCAGCCACATCGGCAGTGGGCGATCCGTGAAGCCGACATAGGCGAGCGAGATCAGCACGATGCCGGAAGAGACCGCGAGCACGGTGGTGCCGATCTCCCACGCCGTTCCGTCAAGGGTCAGCCCCGGTTCGAAGATGAAGCTGATGCCGACGATGAAGCCGCCGACCGCCATGCGGAATGCCTGGACGCCCGTCTTCAGCGGATTGGCGTTGGCAATGGCCGCCGCCGCATAGGAAGCGGCGGCAACCGGCGGCGTCGCATCGGCCAGCACCGCGAAATAGAGAACGAAGAGGTGGATCGCCATCAGCGAGGCCGACGACTGCTCGGCCAGCAGCGGGGCGCCGATCGCGGCGGTGACGATATAGGCCGGCGTCGTCGGCACGCCCATGCCGAGGAACAGGCAGCTCACGGCGACGAGCAGGACCAGGAGCAGCAGCGAGTCGCCGGCGAGCATCTTGATGATGCCGGTGAAGGCGATCAGGAGGCCGGTGCTGGTGAGGCCGGCGGTGATGATGCCGGCGGCGGCGACCGCCACGGCGATGACGCCGATCGTGGCGCCGGCATCGATCAGCGCGTTGAGGATCGTCGCCGGCCCCATCCTGCTGTGGCTTCGCAGCCAGGCGCTCGCAACGACCGCGATCGTTCCCCAGAACGCGGCGAAATACGGCGAAAAGCCCATGGTCATCAGCGTCAGCAGGACCACCAGCGGGATGGCGAAATGGATGTCCTTCAGGATGTCGCGCCAGCCGGCGATCTCGTCCTTGGCCAGCGCATCGATCCCCAGCCGCTTCGACTGGAAATGGACGGAAACGAAGATGCCGAGATAGTAGAGGAAGGCCCCCAGGATCGCCGACTGGACGATGCTGAGATAGGGAACCGAGATCATCTCGGCCATGACGAAGGCGGCGGCGCCCATGATCGGCGGCATGATCAGCCCGCCGACGCTGGAGGCGGCCTCGATGCCGCCCGCGAGCTGCGGCGTGAAGCCGAGCCGCTTCATTTCCGGAATGGTGACGCCGCCCGTGACGACGACGTTGGCGACCGACGAGCCGCTGGTCATGCCGAAGAGGCCCGACTCCACCACGGCCACCTTGGCCGGCCCGCCGGCATAGCGCCCGGCAAGGAACGTTCCAAGGTTCATGAACAGGCGGCCCATGCCGCTTGCCTGCAGGAACGCGCCGAAGACCAGGAAGGAGGCGACGATGGTGGCGGAAATCCCGGTCAGTTGTCCGTAGAGCCCGCTACCGTTCATCAGATAGGTGATGTCGACGACCTGGGCGAACGGCAGGTCGCGGTAGTACCAGATGCCCGGCAGCAGATCGCACACGAACATGTAGGCGATGACGATGCCGACCAGGATCGAGAGCGCCATGGACAGCGCCCGGCGCACGGCCTCCAGCACGACGAGCGTCATGACCGTGCCGAGCACCAGCTCGACCGTCGTCGGGGCGTCGAGGAACGGACTACGCGCATAGATGCGTGCGGTGTTGAAATAGATGTAGAGCGACGGCAGCAGCGCCATGAGGGCGAGCACGGCGTCGAACACGCTGGGCCGGGAGCGCGGCGAGGAGGGCCGGGCCGGATAGATCAGAAAGACCGGCGGCACGGCCAGCGCCAGGTGCAGGCTGGCGAGCTTCAGCGGCTCGGGAAAGCCTGCGAAGGTGAAGTAGAAGTGGACCGCGGCGGTCACCGCGAGCCAGGTGCGAACGATGTATCGCGACGGGCCCGTCAGGTTTCGCATGGCAAGTTCCCCGTGCAGCGTCTCGGTTTCGAGAAACGCCGGGGGCGGTGTGATGCCGCCCCCGGCCGGCGGATCACTTCATGAAGCCCAGTTCCTTGTAGGCCTTGGCGGCGCCGGGATGCAGGGGAACCGGCTGGTTCTGCCAGGCCAGAGCCGGATCGTATCCCGCGAGGCCCTTGTAGATGTTGGCGAAGCGGTCGCGGTTCTCGATCAGCGTCTTGGTCATCTTGTAGACGACGTCCTCCGGCACGTCCGAGGAGACGAGGATCACCGCTTCCATGGTGGTGACGGGCAGCGCCGCGTCGCCAGCTTGGAGCTTCTGGTAGCTGGCGGCCGGAATCGTGCCCTTGCCGTAGCCGAAGGACGTGGACAGGTAGTCCATCAGCTCCGGCGGGAAGGCGATGAGCTTGGCGTCCCGGCGGCCGGCTTCGACTTCGAGGGCGATGCCGGTCGGCGCGCTGCCGGCGCCGAAAAGGACGTCGATCTGGTTGTCCTGGAAGGCCGAGACGAGCTGGCTGTAGGTGCCGTTGATGACGGTTCCGCCGCCCTTGGCGATGGCGTCGCCGTCGTTCTTGTAGAAGGCCAGGACCCGCTGCAGCGTCAGCTCTTCGGACGTCGCCTTCGGCGAAGTGCCAACGCGGATCGTGGGATCGGCGAAGATCTCGGCCAGCGGGCGGGTTTCGTCCGCCGCGACGATGACGTGGAATTCGGCCGGCGCCCAGGTGCCGCCCATCGACATCAGCTTGTCGTGGGGCTTGCCCTCATAGGGGTCCTGGCCCTTGAGGGCGGCGGCGGCGAGAAAATCGATGCCCATGCCCATCTGGCTGATGCCGGCCTGGATCGACGAGGGGTTGTCGCGGCCGCCGCCGGGAACGACGCGGATCGAGATATCCGAGTTGTCCTCCATGACGATGTTGGACAATCCGGTCACGATCGTGAACCAGCTGCCACCCGGGGATCCGGCCGCCCATTCGACATTGGTTTGCGCCTGGGCGGGCAGGGCGGCGAACAGCGCGGCGCAGACCGCAGCCTTGGCGAGTGCATTTCGGATGCTGTGGCGCATTCGTTCCTCTTTCTTCCTGGAAGCCGCGCCTGTGCCGACGCGGTTATGGGGTTGCAGCAGTTGCGGATCAGGAGCGGTCCAGACCCGCGGTCTTCAAGGCACCCTCCAGATCGGCCTTGAGGTCTTCCGCATCCTCGAGCCCTGCATGCAGGCGCACGAGAATCCGTTTTTCCGGCCATTCCGTCGCCGACCGGGCATGCGCCGGATCGCCGATCAGAACCAGGCTTTCGTATCCTCCCCAGGAAAAGCCCATCGCAAAGATCGAGAGGGTCTCGACGAAGCGAACGGCCGTGTCGGCCTCCTCTGTGTCGAGGAGCACCGCAAAGAGACCGGATGCGCCGGAAAAATCCCTCTTCCAGAGCGCATGATCGGGGCTTGAGGCGAGGCCGGGATGGATCACCCGGGCAATGCCGGGTCGGGTCTCCAGCCAGTGCGCCAGTGCCAGGCCCGTTTCGTGGTGCTGACGCAGGCGGGCGCTAAGGCTGCGCAGGCCGCGCGCCGCCAGATAGACGTCGTCGGGCGAGACGTTATAGCCGAGCCAGTTGGCCGCCTCGCGCAGCGTCCGGTGAAGCGCCGGATCGCTGACCGTCAAAAGGCCCAGCACCGCGTCGGAGTGGCCGACCACATATTTGGTCGCCGCCTGCACGACGATGTCGACGCCGAGGTCGAGGGGGCGATGGAAAACGCCCGTCGCCCAGGTGTTGTCGCACATGGTCAGGATGCCGCGTTCGCGGGCGACCGCCGTGATGGCGGGGATGTCCTGGACCTCGAACGTCAGCGAGCCGGGGCTTTCCAGATAGATCATCCGCGTCTTCGGCGTGATCAGCTCGGCAATGCCGGCGCCGATGCGCGGGTCATAGAAGGTGACGTCGACGCCGGACCGGGCGATGAACTTCTCAATGCTGGTGCGGGCCGGCTCGTAGACGCTGTCGACCACCAGAAGATGGTCGCCGGGCGCAAGGAACGCGACCAGCGGCAGCACGCAGGCGGCGAGGCCCGACGGCACGCACAGCGAGGCCGTGCCGCCCTCAAGCACGCTGACCGCATCCTCGAAGGCAAAGACGTCCGGCGTGCCGAAGCGGCCATAGAAGGTCGTGCCCTTGTCGAAGCGCTTCGCCTTGGCCTCGGTCAGCTCGGCGACGGTGTCGAAGAGGATCGTCGACGCCCGGTTGACCGGTGCATTGACGGTCGGGCCGTGGCGTCCGCTGTGTACGAGTCGGGTCTGGAGAAGGGGAGTGCTGGCGGTGGGCAACGGGCTTCCAATCCAAATGGCGTTCTACTCAGATATATTGCATGCCATTTTGCGCTGCTCAAGCCCAAATTTTATGCATGCATATTTTATGGACGGAGTTGGCCGAGCGAAAACCGACGCGGTCAGGCGGAGCGTCGCTCCGGATCAATCGGGCGTTTCAAATAGACGGGAAGACGTACCGAGCGGCCTGCGGCTTTAAACAATTAGAATATAAGTCAGTCGACATAATTCTCTTGTTAGAAATCTATATAGAGAGAAGTTCTGCCGATACGCGGAAATATTCTGAAATGGAATGTGAGTCCGTGAAGGGAACGTTCCTCGTTACGCGGCGTTGTTTTGCCATCGCTCTACAATGAGGAGATAGTGAAGATGTTGAAATTCGTCACCGCCACGTCGGCCGCCGTGATGCTCGCCGCCGTCGCCGCAACGCCCGTCTCCGCCCAGGACGCCACCCTGACCGGCGTCGCCGGCGGCGCCGTCGCCGGCGCTGTGATCGGCGGCCCTCCGGGTGCCGTCATCGGCGCCATTGCCGGCGGCACGATCGGCGCCTCCGCCGACAAGGTCGAGGAGAACACCCAGCCGGCCCCGCCGCCGGAGCCCTACGTCGTCAAGGAAGTCCCGCCCCGCGTCGGCGTCTACGCCCTGGAACAGCCGGCTCCCGCCGTGCGGGTTGATGGACCGGTGGTTATCGGCCAGCCCCTGCCGTCCACGGTCGAGGTGATCCGGGTTCCGGACTATCCGACCTACGCATATGCCAATGTCAACGGCCACACGCTGATCGTCGACTCCCAGACCGGCAACGTCATCGGCGTCGTCCGGAACTGACCTGGGCGGCCAAGCCCGCAGATGCGCTCGCCGATGTCTTCTCGTCCGATCGGCGAGCGCACCGCCCGATGGCCGCAGATCGTAAGCTTCTCCGCCCTCAAGCGGAAACCCATGCGGGCGGGCCGGCCACCCCGGCCCGCCCCCGCGCACCGGCCGATCAGCCTCCCGCCAAACGATCAGCGACGAGGGGCCGGGAATCAACGACATATCCCCGCCGCCAAATAGCCGATTGGCCGATCCAGGCCGCCCGACCACGTGTCCTGTAAAGCCTTAATTTCGTATTCGACGAATTGTGCCGGGGGCGAGATCGAACCACCGACACGCGGATTTTCAATTCTCGGAAGCGAATTCCATGGGAGTTCCTGAGAATGTCCAATGGTGCCTAGAGAACTGATATCATTTGTGTCCAGTTGCTTTTTCTGAGGCCGGGTTGTCCTTGCATCGCCCAACAGCTAGGTACCAGTTGGGCGCCACGCCCACCTTCATTATTTTGCTTGGGACGGGCTTTCAGACAATGAACTCGGTCGAAAAACAATACCCCGAATAGGTCTCGGATTGTTCGAGATGCGGCAGATCAGACGCCGGCCAAGGGTCAATTCTCGGCCCTGAGCGGTCGATGAGTCGACGATCGTCCGCTGCAGCGCAAACTCACCGAAGTTGACAACCGTTGAGGGCACGAGAGCTGCGTAGTCAATTTCTATCAGCTCATCGCATCGATGACGCGGCTCGCGATTTCCGGCTTGTTCAAATACCCGATTATCCCGTGACGGTTCTTTGTTTGGTTCCGCAAAGTGGGAATATTCTCGATCGCCGGATCGATATTGAAATTGTTCGCGTCGAGCGGATAGAGCGCCACCACGTCACGGTTGTCAAAGCCGTTGAGCCATGCCTGAACGACGGCAGGATGACGCAGCGGCCTGAGCGGCCGGCGGATGGCACGGATGCCGAGTGGCGATCCGAGGGTAACGAGCAATGGGACTTTGGGCGCCTTAAGTTCCCGCAGGATATAATAGGCGACGACTGTTCCAAGCGAATGGGCGACAATCACCGTCGGACGGTCGTCGATTTCTTTGCTGACGATGCCGTTGATGATACGGCGTACCGCCGAGCTCGAATTGTAAACATAGACATCGCGGAGTGCTATCTGCAGCGCATTGGAGGTGATGGCGTCGCTATGGCGGTCTATGGCACGGAAGATCGCCTGCACCCATTCCCAATTAAGCGGGCCCTTCTGGCGCGGATTGTTGCCATAAGCGGCATCGACCTGTTCATCCGTGATGCCCGCCTTCATCCGGATATCCTGCGCGACTTCGGCCTGAAATGCCAAAAAAGCGTCCTGTTCGGCCGTTCCACGGGCCGTGACATCGGATGCAAGCGGCAAGTTGAACTCAGCCGTCAGCCGGTCGAGTTCATCCCCATAAAACGGCAGGGCGATGTCGAGATTTTCCGGAAGGTTGATCCCCGCGGCACGCGCCCCCTTTCCAAGCGCCTGCGTCCATTCGCGTCGGATATCGGCGATGTCGCGCCCACCCTGCGCGCGACCATGGACAAACAGGATTCGTCTCACAGGTTCGGCTTGCGCTGGTTGGAATGCCAAGGCCGATAGGGCGGCCGTCGCACCGGCCATGAACTCGCGTCGTCCAATCATTGTGGAAGGCCTCCCGAGGGCGTGCTGGCAACGAGATCGGTAACGAGTTTGGCGGCCTCGCCATCATATGTGGTCCACAAACTGTTGAGCAGTGCGGTCCGCGCGGTGGCCATGATACGTGTCGTTTCCACCCCGCGAACCCTCAGATACTCCCAGCCCTGGCGCATCAATGGCACCGGCGGCACCACCGGCCTGCCACTTTGGGCGCGTCCATCCGGGCCGAGGCGGCCGGCTAGGAGCGCCACATCAAACAGCTCGGCACCAAGCGTTTCGAGCATGCTGTCGTGGACCGAGCGCACGCCGTCTTCCATAAATGCGGTCGCGTATGCGTAGGCGGCATAGATGCCCAGGGTCGGGTCATATCCCTTGCCCATTCGTACCCGCTCCGCGAAACTGCGCGCCGCCGCTTCCCGCTCTTCGCGCGATCCTTCAAAGACGAGCGCGCCTTGCCGCGTCGCTTCGGCGGCAAACCCCCGCAGGAAAGCCAGCCGGTCGAGTGCGTCCAGATAATCAATAAACAGGAAGTTCGATTGCGCCGGGTTGAAGCGCATGTCGACGACCCCTTGCGGCTCTACCGTCACATGCGTCCCGAAGCCCTGGAGGACCGGGAGAACCGTTCCGCGACCGTCCTCGAAAAGCACCGCAACGTGCGCTGCCCGTTGCCCGTCGGGCATGTACGCGCGCCAGATGTCGGCATCCGAGTCTTCGGGTGACCTGCCCGTGTCTATCCTCCAAGCCCCAACCTGCGCGACCCGAGCTCCGTAGACGGCGAAGCCCGTATCTTCCAGTTCCACGTCCCGTTTCTGGAAGTCTATCGCCTGGAATACGAGTTCGCCGGCAATGCGCGTTGCAGGCGATACGTCACCAGGAACGGCAAATACCTCCTGCGCCCCGCTGGTGCCGGTGAGGATGCCTTGCACCGCTTTCTGGATCGCATCAGGCACCGCGACGTCTGCAGGCTCGGGCTTCGCAGGCGTCGGACCGGCCGTTCCCGACAACGAATGCAACTGGCCAACAAATGTCGGAATGTCGGAGGTGATACGCGCCTCGGGATATTGCTTCAGGTTGATCGCGTGGTCCTGCGCGCGCTCACTGACTTCACGGAATAGGAAATCGCGCATCTTCCGGTTCGGGATCACGGTCACACCGTTGTCGAAGCGGTATACCATGTCGTCCGTCGGCTGGGTGAACGCCTTAAGGAAGGCGGCCGTATAGATGCCTTCATGCTGCTGCACGCTCTCGCTAACCGAAAGCTCGTAAGAAGACGCGCCGGGCCTTGTGCCGAAGAAGATGTCAACGTCCGTGCGGCGATCGGGAGTTCGCCCGGCGGGGAAGATCTTGCGCCCCGTCACTTGGCTGGTGCCGAGGTCGCTGGCGAGAGATCGGCAGGCATCCGATATGATGACGACGTTGGGAATATTCGACTGGTAGGCAAGTTCGGCGCTTTCGAGCACCGACACGGCCTCTGCCGTGTCGTAAGGCGCGTTCGACAGCATCCAAATCTCGGTCGTGCCGCTCAAGAAGCCGTGCCCTGAGAAGTAGATGACGAGTTGGTCCAGACCGGCTGAATCGTCTACGAAACCAGCAACGGCGTCGAAGATATCCGAGCCTCTGACAGGCCCGCCGCTATCGGTGAACAGGCGCGTGTCGAAACCTTCGCCTCGAAGAAAAGCGGCCATTTTCACGGCGCCTGAAACAGCAGCCTTGAGGTGAGGAAGATGCCGGTAGGAATCGATGCCAATAACGACAGCTGCCCGCCGCATCTTGCTGATATCGAATGTGCTCTGCGCATGAAGATGGCGAGTGGTGAAACTTCCGAACAAGGTCAGAGCACTCACCAATACACGCCGCCGTCCTACGCGTTTCAATAGGAAATCCATATCCACGCTGCCAAGCCGCAATGGAGCCAAAATTGACTATCTCACAATTGGAAATGTTCGCCAACATAATATAATTTGCGCAGGCTGAAGAAAAATCTATGGTCCGTGACCTTGGGGTGCGGGTCGATTTGATATTTCAATTAGATTTTGACCGGATGCATTCTGTGTGCGGCAAATAAGTGTCGTCGCGGCCCGCTTAAAGCATACATTTTCTTTCCGATCTGCCGCGTGACGCTTTCATGGCCTATGCCCGAACGCGAACAATCGTGCCCATGCGGATTGTGAAACGGCCGATCCTTCCCCACAAAAGCGGCCTGGCGGCGTCCGATCAAGACACACTTGCTACAAGTCAGAATGCAGGATCAGCGAATCAAAGTATTCGCTTCACCTCATAGGAATGTCCGCTTCGGAACCGCCAGCCCAATCTCTTATTCAATCTCGATGGTCTCGTGCGAGACGGCGCATTCCAAAAGACTGCAACGATTTTCCAAGCCGTTGAATTATCGCGAAAAAATTCGATTGCTATCTGGGGTGGTGACGACGTCGGATTTCTGAAGAGGAGGAAAGAAAAATATGTTATAGGTTGTATGGGAAGGGAATTTTCAATCTGAAGGCATGTGATGAAACATAGGCTTGGGCTTTTAATAGTCGCTGCGGTACTGACCGCTCCTACCACTTTCGCAACCGCACAAGGCGAAGTGGTCAAGCAACTGCAAGGCTGGGACGCAAATCTCAGAACGCTTTTTTATCACACGCCGCAGGGCTCGCACATGATGCAAGCCGATCTGTTCGCCGCTTTGGAGCAGCCAGGTGGTGGTGGGCGTTTTGCGGATTCAAACTATCTTGCTCAATTCGGTTTTCTGCCGCCCGACGGTCCGTCGACCCTCAATCCCAATGGTTATCCGATTGGATTTGCCATTGAGGAACGTGCGAACCAAGTGGGGTTGACCTGCGCTGCCTGTCACACGGCGGAGGTCGAGGTTAACGGCGAGCGTATCCGTATCGACGGCGCGCCCGCTCACCTTGACTTCGATAGTTTCTATCAAGCCCTCGCAACCACCGTGCGATTGAACGCTGTCAGCGATGCGCTGTTTGAGCGGTTCGCGGCCAATTTTGGGGCAGCAGAAAAGGACAAGCAAGCGCTAAGAACGCGGCTTCGTTCCGCCAGCCTCAAACTGACCGGCGGCTCGGTTCTGCGCCGTCCGGCGCTGGCATCGGGATATGGAAGGGTCGATGCTTTAACGCAGATCGTCAATTCACTAGCGGTCACCGATCAGTCGGCCCCACAGAATATGTACCCCGTCGCGGCACCGACGAGCTATCCGCCGCTCTGGCTCACCCCAGATCTCGAATTTGTGCAATGGGTGCCGATCGCGGCCAGTCCCATAGCAAGAAATGGGGGGCAGGTTCTAGGCGTCTTCGGAAACAGCAACATGTTACCCGATGCAGGAGCCGATGCCTTCTCGTCCAGCATCCTTTTGAAGGAGCTCACGGAGCTGGAAGATTGGCTGAAAATTTTGAAGCCGCCCGTGTGGGATGAAGACCTCATGGGTCCGATAGATGCCGACTTGCGGGACAAAGGTGCGGAGCTTTTCCGCGAGAACTGTGCAGCTTGTCACAATATGGCGCCCTATCGACGTACCGATCCAGCGGTGAATTATTTCAAAGAGACTTTCATCGAAATCGGCCGGGTGGACTATTCGGTAGTCGGTACTGATCCTGCCTATGTCCTAAGCCTGTTGACCCGCAGGGTTGAGACGAACACAACGACCGCGCCGCTCTTCAACGGGGCATCCGAAGTGCCGGCCGCCAGCTTCTTTGCTGCCACGGTTCAAGCCAATCTCGGAAGGGCCATTGCCGAAGCGCAATTGACCCAAGAGGAGTTTTTCGAGCTGAATGGCAAACGATTCACAAAAAGTGATGATGGCAAACCAATACCGTACTCACCACAGTGGCCGCCCACATATTTGAAAGCCAGCCCGCTTGCTGGCGTTTGGGCGACCGGCCCCTATCTTCACAATGGCTCGGTTCCGACAGTCTATGAACTTCTGTCGCCGGTTGAAGAACGACGGAAGGTATTCTGGACTGGAGGGCGTGCTTTAGATCTCCGACGCTTGGGCTATAGCAGCGGGGATGCACCGGGGCGTTTCCGTTTTGATACCAGTCTGCCGGGGAATGGAAACGGAGGTCATCTTTATCCTCCCGGCGGCCTTGTGCACGACGAGCGTATGGCAATCGTCGAGTACTTGAAGAGCCAGTGACCAACATGAGCTATTTAAGCCAGATCGATGCGGCGCCGGCGTCTGATAAGTGGCCGTTGGTGCGCAGTTGGATGCAATCGCAACCCCTGCCGCTTTATGCCGAGTTGAGAAAACACCGCCCGGTGATTGACCTCGGTCCCGTCACACTGGCGACCCGGCACAGCGACTGCGTGAATATCCTGGCACGCCACGATCTTTACAGTGTTGAACCCTACGTATCGAAGCAGGGCGACTACTGGATGGCGCAAGACGATACGGCTCGCCACTGGCGCGAAAAGTCGATCATGCGCGCCGTGCTTGATTTCGAGAGCGTGCCCGATCTGCGGTCATGGTCAGAGGCAGAGGCGGCTCGACGTCTGGAGGTTGCCTCTTGCACGGAAATTGATCTGATCGCCGAAATCACACGAGGTGTGCCGCTTGCGGTTGTGGAGAGATTCTTCGGGTTTGAAGGCGCGTCCCACGCGGACATGTTCGATTGGTCGTACTGGAACCAAATGGACGCTTTTTGGAACCAACCATTTGACACTCCGCAATTTGCTACGCCCGATGAGATCGTGTCGCGCCGAAAAGCGGCGAATGCAGCCATGCGGACATACCTAATTGAGCTGGTTCAAAGGCGTGCGATTGATCTCAAGGCGGGCAAGCCAGGCACTGATGTGGTTTCACGCCTACTCATCCTATCGGGATCAGGTGCTCTCAAGTTTGATGTGCCGCTGGTAGTTCTGAATGTGGGTGGTTTGCTGATTGGAGCCGTGGAAACGACCTCCCATGCTGTGGCCAACGCGCTCTTGGTCCTCGTGTCCGATTCCGAACTTCGCAAGGAAGCAACCGCAGCAGCCCAGTCTGAGGATCCTTCAGCGCTGGACGGATACGTTTTCGAGGCTTTGCGCTTCAAGCCGGCGTTTCCCTACTTCTTCCGGCGGGCGACCAAAGACACCCGGTTGGCCCAAAGCAGTGATCATCAGACAGATGTTCCGGAAGGAACCATGGTCCTTGCTGTCACACACAGTGCAATGTTTGATCCCGCAGCTTGCGAAGCACCTGAAAGCTTCAATCCGAACCGCGACCTTAGGGGCAGTTTCACCTTCGGTTACGGCATTCATGAATGCTTGGGCCGTGCCATCGGGACCGCGCTGATCCCTGCCATCGCTCGAGCGATCTTGCGGCGAGACAAGGCTCAGCCCGGCTACATCGACTACCGGAAGGGTCCAGTCCCGGAGAGTTGGCCATGGTCAGTCACGTGATTGAGTGCGTGCAGCAACGTCCAGCCATCAACTGTCACCGTCCAGTTGTTCTATTTGGATTACAATGATCACTCACTCGATAATTGTCACGAGCCCCAATAACGATCTTGAAGAAGCCCTCAAGGATGTCCCCTATGGGTCAGGATTTCGTGTCGTAAACTTTCTAAAATTTCATCCGGTCGCCATTTATCCCAGTGACTATGAAGGTCCTTCGGTTACTGGTGAGTACGCTTACTGGACACTGTATATCGGTGGAGTTGCTCCCATTGTTGGCGCCGCTGGGGGGAGTCTTAAACATCGTTCAAAGGCGTATGGCACGATAGCAGGGTTGCCGGGCGAGGAGTGGGACGAGGTCGCGATATTCGAATGGCCAAACGTCCAAACAATGACGTCATTGGCAAAGCACCCGAAAGTTATCGAGCTTTCTGTTCATCGCATTGCAGCAACGAAGAATTTGAGAATGGTGCCAATGGCAATCCAGTTAGATGGCAATTGAAGTGGTCCGCAAGATGGAGCACCAGCCATCAGGCTGCCCGTTGGTGGAAGACGTTGCCTGAAGTTTGGCTGGTGGGTTAGGTGCTTATCGTGGTGACTATATGCAATCGGCGTCCTATGTCTTGGCGACAACAGTCGCAAGGTCTGTCCTTTTGACCGCGTCTTGTCGAGTGCCTTGGGCAGGATGGTGGTGTGAACCCGGCCCCTCGGTAACTGTGGCATTTGGTGACCAAGCGAAATGCCCGAGTGCAATGTCAAAAACGAGCGCACCGAAGGCGAAATCTGCAATCGACCCGGGCTCTTCGGACGGACAAGCCGCTCGCGCCGGCCACCCTCCTCTCAACGCTCTGTGCGGTTCAGGAGTTTTTCAGCTGGCTGGCTCGCGAATCCGGATATCGGAAAAGAACAAACCTGACGATATTCGGTGTCTCAACCTGCCGCACAAGGACCGTGCAGCCGCGCGGTCGTCGAGTACGCGGAAGGTTCCGACTGTCGAGCAGGTTCGTGCCGCCTTTGCGGCAATGCCGAAGGAAACACAGCTACGGCAAGGTTTCTACGTACCGGCAGGTCAATTGGCTCGGAACGCCGGCATGCGCGACCTGCATGAGGAAACGCTCGGTAGTATCGCTTCAGTGCTCGAAGAGCTCGAAAGTCGGACGAGGCCGTGAGGCGAACCGGAGCGGCGTTCCGGACAGTTCGGCCAAACCGCAAATACGGCGCCGGACGCCTCAGCCCTCGCCAGTAGGAGATTCCGAACGCTCGTCGTTGTAGTTCGGGAAGTGTTTTTTCAGGCGCTCGACCGTTGATCGCCATCCTGGCGTCTTAGGTTTGCAGACGGTGTTCTGGTTGCCGAACATGCCAATTTCCTGCACGGCCTGGTCCTCATCCACGGTGTGCAGCCATCTGACCGGGACGAAATATTCCGCTTGGTCCGGATCCTCGGCATGGTCTCGAACATAGTCGCCAGATAGCACCTCAAATGCCGGCCTGCCGTCGATGACATAGTCCTTCGCGAATACGCGGGGGCCGGTGACGCGGCCAACTCCAACGAAGCCTTTGCCCGGTATCTTCACCCAAACCCGGTCGCCCTCGCTCAACATGCTGAGCGTATTGACGTACCAGTTGCCGCCGCCCGCCGAGATGAAGCCGTGCTGCCGGGCCTCGTCCCAGCGCCGCGTTTCGTCGGAAAGGAAATTGACATAGAACTCACCGTTCCAAGGTTCCTGTTCCCCCCGGCCACCCGCGTTCGCCGCCTGAACCTGGACCTCGCCCGGGTCGATCAGCCAGGCGCGGCTGAGGAGTTGTCCGTCGCCGTGATCGAAGACCTGGAAGAACAGGACGTTGATCGCGACGCCGCGGTCGTTCAGGTAGTTGACGATCCGCTCGCTGCTGGCGTCGAGCGTCGCCGCAACGATGACGACCTGATGGCTTTCGTTGAGCGTGTCTTCGTCGAGCGGTCGGCCGAACCGGCTCAGAAAGTCGGCGGAAAGGCTCCGCTCGGGGCGGAAGCGGGCATAGATGCCGGCGACATCGTTGGCGTCGAGGCCTTCTTCCATCCAGGAGGCATAGTCGAGCGCCTGGGCGACCACCTCGCGCGGCGTGCGATCGCGCTTGAGTTCGACGAGGACGAGGGCGCCGTCTGGCGCGATGGCGAGGAGATCGATCCGTCCGCCATATCCGGTATCCACCTGGCGGCCGATCAGCATCCATTCGGAGGAAAGGATGCGCGGTTCAGCGACGATCATCTTCTCGAGCATCTGTTCCGACGGGAGCGTCCCTTGCGGGATCTCGGTCGGCGCTCCGGAGACGGTCCAGACGGTGTGCTGGATCGGCATTACTCGGCGGCCTCCCTTTCCGCTGTCGAAACGGGGGCGAGTGCCTCATGCAAAAGCGCTTCGAGGAGGCGTGCGCGAGTGGTATCCGCGATGGTAAGGGCGGCCTCCAGCCGGTCGCAGAGGGCCATGAGGGCATCGACCTTCGCCACGATGCGGTGTTGTTCGGCGAGCGGGGGGAGGGGGATCGTCAATGAGCGAATGTTGTCCAAATTCAAACCCGGACGTCCGGCACCATAAGCTCGCTCGACGAGTTCGAACCTACCCCCATGATCGGCCATGAGGCAAAGAAGCAGCCACCATGAGATTTTCGGATCGGTGGGGCGTGCTAGCCCTACATGCTGACTGACATAGGCTTCGCCGATTTCTCTTTCCAGGATCGCTGGATTAGTAACGCCAGCGCCAGTAATGACGATCAAGACGTCTCCTTTGGCAACCTGTGTTCTGCTGCCTTCGCTGTTGGACGGCGGTTGCACGTGTGCGAGATTGTCTAGGAGCAATTGTCCGAACCGGATGTTTTGCGCTCGGATGAAGAATGGGCCGGAATCAGCGTAATATTCGGACCATCCGCGCGAACCACTTGTCACAAAGTTGAGCAGGTCGCCCAGCGCGATGCCTTTCCAGCCTGAAGGCAGTGTTGCGATCGCATAGTCCGGATCGGAAGACGGTGCCTTTTGACGAAGGACCATCTTTGCCTTTAGCAGCCGTGCTTTCTCGGCCGCCACTCGCTTCAACAACTCCGACGCCGGTTCGTCGGTTGGGTCCTGCTTCACCAGCTTGCCCCGCACGGCGAGGTTGAGGATGGTCTGGCGAAGTTGCCCGATCTGGTCGGGGCGCGCGGTGAGGGCGGGGAGCGCGTCGAGGGCGAAGCGGGCGGGGAACGCGTCGTCGTGGGGCTCGGAGCCGGCCGGAAGGCCGGCCTTCCCTTTTTCCTGCTCCGCTCTCGCCTTCATGGCGGTCAGGCGGGCGAGGCTGGCGGCGGTCAGCCGGTCGCGGGTGGCCTCGCGCTGGTCGCGGGCCGCCTCCAACCGGGCCAGCAGCGCCATCAGTTCCTCCACCTTCGCCACGATCCGCCGCTGCTCGGCGAGGGGCGGGAGGGGGACAGGCTGATTGTTGGCCATCTGGGAAGTTAGTTCGACCTGATTGGTCGATCCGGCCGCGCGTTCTTCAATGACACCGTAGACGTGATCGGTGCGAAGCCATGTGCGCACATATTCGGGGTCGACTCCAAGACAGCGCACGACAGTCACATGGCTATCGCAGACGAGCTTGTCGGGCGGCTCAAAAAGCCGGATTACGCGTCCAATTGTTCCGGTGCCTGTCGAGTTCCAAAGCAGGTCGTTCTCGCGTAGGAACCTTATCGGTTCATACTTGGCCAGCGAATCCAATGTTACCTGCTTGGCCACGGTGAGATCGAGGCCAGCCCATTGAACGCACTTCTGCGATATCACTGGCGCACCATCTGCGGCTGTGTATTTCGGCGATTTTCCTCGTTGGATGTAGGCAGCGATATTGCCGAGCCGCGTCCAAATCCAACCCATTGGGACCACGAATAGTGGTTCTTCAACCGGCTCAAGCGGTTTGGGCTTCATGATCTCACCCGCTTTGGCCAGCCGCACTTTCTCAGCCGCGATCCGCTTCAGCAACTCCACCGCCGGTTCGTCGGCCGGATCCTGCTCCACCAGCTTTCCCCTTACGCCGAGATCCAGCACGAAGCGGCGCAGGCGGGAAACCGCGTCCGGCGCCTCGGCAACCTTCTCGTAAAGGGCGAGCAGGCGGCCGGCGGAAAACGAGAGCTGGGTCATCGCACCAGCGCCTCGGTCAGGATGGCCCTGAGTTGGTCGCGGAGCGCCGCGACTTCGGTCTCGGCGGCGGTCAAGTCGTTGAGCAGCGCTTCGGGGTCGCCGTAGTCTTCTTCGACCGTGTGCGGGTTCTTGATGTCGAGATTGCAGCCGCGGGCCTTGATCTCCTCGGCGCTGACCTTCCAGCCGCGCTCGGTCTCCTCCCGCCCCTCGCGGAGCGGCCCGCCCCACCAGGCGATGCAGTCCGCCAGATGCTCCAGCCGAATGGGCCGGGTCATGGAATAGGCCTTCTGCCCCTCGGGCACCCGGTGCTCCCAGAACCATGTCTCCGTCGTCGGCGCCCCTTTTTCGAAGAACAGCAGGTTGGTGCCGATCGAGGCGTAGGGTTTGAACACCGAATTGGGCAGGCGCACGATGGTGTGGAGGTTGCACTCCTCCATCAGATGCTCCTTCAGCCTCGTCTTGACGCCCTCGCCGAAGAGCGAGCCGTCGGGAAGCACCACAGCCGCGCGGCCGCCGGGCTTCAAAAGGCGGATGATCAGGGCAAGGAAGAGGTCGGCGGTCTCGCGGGTGCGGAAGTGCTGCGGGAAGTTGGATTCGATCCCGTCCTCCTCGCGCCCGCCGAAGGGCGGGTTGGTGAGCACGATGTCCACCCGCTCGTCCCGCGTCCAGGAGATGTAGGGGCGCGCCAGCGTGTTGTCGTGGCGCACGAAACTCGGATCCTCGATCCCGTGCAGCAGCATGTTGGTCACGCACAGCATGTGCGGCAGGGCCTTTTTCTCCACCGCATGAAGGCCGTTCTGAAGCATCCACTCGTCATGCGGCTTCTTCACGTAGCGCTCGCGCATGTGGCGGATGGCGCAGGTGAGGAAGCCGCCGGTGCCGCAGGCCGGATCGAAAAGGGTCTCGCCCGGCTTCGGATCGATCATCTGGGCCATGAAGGAGGTGACGGCGCGCGGCGTGTAATATTCGCCGGCATTGCCAGCCGATTGCAGGTCGTTGAGGATCTGCTCATAGATGTCGCCGAAATGCTGGCGATCGCTCAGGTCGTTGAAGTCGACAGCGTTGATCTTGTTGACCACCTGCCGCATCAACTGGCCCGATTTCATGTAGTTGTAGGCATCCTCGAAGACGCTGCGGACAGTGCGGGCGCGGGGCGTCGTCGGTACAAGGTTCTTCAGGCCGGGAAACAGCGCGTCATTGACGAAGGAAAGCAGCTCGTCGCCGGTGATGCCCTCCGGATCGGCCGCCCAGGCGCGCCATTGAAGGGCAGCCGGGATCGGCGGGCGATAGTCGTCCTTCAGCAGCTCCAGTTCCTGGTCCTGGTCGTCGATGATCTTGAGGAAGAACATCCAGCAGAGCTGACTGATGCGCTGGGCATCGCCATCGACGCCGGAATCCTGGCGCATGATGTCCTGGATGGATTTGACGAGAGTGCGGACGGACATGGGTTAGGCGGTATCCCTGTAGAGTTCGGATTGCAGATCGTGGACGGCCTTCTCAAAGCCGGGTTTGCCGCCGAAGGCGCGGATCAGTTCGATGGGCGTGCCGAGGCTGTCGAGCGGCGGGATCTTGAGGACATTTGCGTCATGGAGATTCAAGACACCTTCATCGGCGTATTTGGCGAGCAGCGCGTCGAGCACGGCGCGGGCCTTTCCGCCATATGCCGCGAAAGCATCCCTTTTCCGGACGCCCTCCGCCCGCTCCCGGCGGGTCAGCGGCTTGGCGTCGAAAGCGATATGGCAGACCAGGTCGAAGGGGTCGAGGTCTTTGCCTAACTCGGCGCCGATTACGTCAAGTGGCAGGCCTTCTGTCGCCAGCTCTTCGATAATGGCTTGCTTGCGCTCGGCGGCATTCCAGCGCATCAAAAAATCGTCGAGACTGGCGAAGCGTTTGCGAAGCGCTTTCTTGGTGAAATCGCGCAGTGACTCGGTAACGAGCTTTCCGTTCTCGTCGAGATATTCGACCCGCTCCGCCACGATGGTGGCGCCGATACCATCGACATAGACCTTCGTTCGCGCCCCGCCGGTCGGCGGCGGCAGGCCCGGCTCGTCGACCACGGTTTCGTCTTCGCCCGGTTCGTCCGGCAGGGGGGCTCCGTCTTCGTCGGTGGGCGGTACGTCGGGCGGATCGATGGGCTGGTCGTCGGCCGGCTCGTAGATCTGAACCGGCTCGCCGTCGAAATCCGGGTCCGCGAAATGGCTGCTGGCGCCGCGGAAATCGATGAGCGTGAAATAGTATTTGTGGGTGTCCTCGTGCACCCGGGTGCCGCGCCCGACGATCTGCTTGAATTCCGTCATCGAGCCAACCTCGCGGTCGAGCACGATCAGGCGGCAGGTTTGGGCGTCGACGCCGGTGGAGAGCAGGCGCGAGGTGGTGACGAGCACCGGCCACTTGGATTCCGGATCGATGAAATTGCCGAGCTGGGCCTGGCCCTCCACGTCGCTGCCGGTGATACGCATTACATATCGCGGGTTCTCGGCAACGAGATCGGCATTCTCGTTGACCAGCGCCTGGCGCATTCGGGCTGCGTGTTCCTGGTCGACGCAAAAAACGATGGTCTTCTGGTAGCGATCCCCGCTCTCCTTCAGGAACTGCGTGACCTTCTCGGCCACCAGCTTGGTCCGGTCGTCGATGACCAGCGTGCGGTCGAAATCCTTGACGTTGTAGAGACGGTCTTCGACCTCTTCGCCGTCTCGGTCGAGCTGGCCTCTCTCGGGTCGATAGCCAGCGACATCCCGATCGATGTGGACCTTGACCACCTTATAGGGCGCCAGAAAGCCGTCCCGGATGCCCTGTTTCAGGGAGTAGGAAAAGACCGGGTCGCCGAAATAGGCGATATTGGAGACGTATTTGGTTTCCTTCGGCGTTGCCGTCAGGCCGATCTGCGTGGCGGATGAGAAGTACTCGAGGATCTCGCGCCAGGCCGAATCCTCGGCCGCGCTGCCGCGGTGGCATTCGTCGATGATGATAAGGTCGAAGAAGCCGGGCGAGAACTCGCGGAACAGCTTCTGGTGCTCTTCCGGTCCGGTGATGGCCTGGTAAAGGCCGAGATAGACCTCGTAGGCAGTATCGATCCGGCGCTTCTTGTCGAGCGCCACTGTTACGTCGTCCGTGCTGCCGTCCGGGCGTTCGATGGTTTTCGCATTGGTCGAGAGCTTGGCCATCGTTCCGCCAAACGGGCGAAAATCGTTTACCATCGTCTGGTCGATCAGCACGTTCCGGTCGGCAAGGAAAAGGATGCGCTTCTTCCGGCCCGCCTTCCAGAGCCGCCAGATGATCTGGAAGGCGGTGTAGGTCTTGCCGGTGCCGGTCGCCATCACCAAAAGGACACGGTCCTGCCCCTTGGCGATGGCCTCGATCGCGGCGTTGACGGCGTTGACCTGATAGTAGCGCGGGGTCTTGCCACTGCCGTCGTCATAGTAGTCCTGCAGGACGATCTGCTCGGCCTCGGCGTCCAGGCCCTTCCAGCTTCGATACCGCGCCCACAATTCGGCAGGTGCCGGGAAGGCATCGAGCGCCAGCGTTGTTTCGCGTGGATTGCTGGTGGCGGTGCGGTCGTGAAAAACGAAGCCGTCGCCGTTGGACGAGAACACGAAGGGGATGTTCAGTGTCTCGGCATAGTCAAGCGCCTGCTGGATGCCGTCTCCGACGCTGCGGTTGTTGTCCTTTGCTTCAATGAGTGCAATGGGAATGTTGGGCTTGAAATAGAGAACGTAGTCGGCGCGCTTGCCCTGGCCGCGCGTGACCAGCTTGCCCCGGACGATGATGCGCCCCTTGGTGAAGCTCACTTCTTCGCGAATCTGCAGCACCTCGTCCCAGCCGGCATGGCGCAATGCCGGCGTGATGAACTTGGTGCAGATGTCGCGTTCGCTGAGGGTTTTCTTATCCACGTCGATGAACGAAAGCTCGGTTCGAAAAACAGATGAAATGACACGTTGGCTAGGCGCCATGATTGACCATGATGCGCTCAGATTCAAACGTGGACGGCGCAGGGAAAACTGAAAAACAGCGGGGGGGGGGGGGGGGGCGGGGCATTGGCACCAAAAGGGTTAAAATTTTGCTAAATTGAAGATGGTACAGGGGTTCTGGTGGGGTAACCAGAAAATATAAATTATGAAAAAATGTT